>NZ_JASCPP010000056.1:0-40933 GCF_029959745.1 Pseudomonas sp. PS01298
GGCTTGCTCGCGAATGGGGTGGAACAGTCAACGTCTGCAGCGACTGATCCGGCGCATTCGCGAGCAAGCCCGCTCCCACATTTTGAATGGCGTACAGACTCAACGCCTGCGCTCGAAAATCGCCCCCTCGATCCCCAGTACCTCACGGGTATCGGCATAAATCCCCACGCCCTTTTCCCACACGTGCTTGATCGACTGATCGGCGCAGCGAATCTGGTAACTGAGCTCGAACGGTTCATGCCGCGACAACGCGTATTGCACCTCGCGCCACACGTAGTCGGCATCCTGCGCGAGGATCAGGCTGTTGTAGGTGAACTCATGGTTGTCCACCAGACGCTCGGCGGGATAGCCGGTGAGTTGCAGGCAACCGGCACTCACGAATTCCATGGTCCAGTCGCGGTTGTTGCGTCCGCGATAGATCAGCCCCGGCATGCTGTCGAGCAGGCTCACGCTGCTGCGCTGACTCGCCTGCAGGGCGATTTCGCGGCGCTTGTGCGCGGTGATATCGCCGGCCACCAGGTAGAAGCCTTGCGGGCCGCGCTTGAGGCTGATCTCGAACCAGCGCAGTTCGCCACTGGGGTGTACAAAGCGCAGGCGCTGGTTGAAGCAGGTGTCGGGGCGCCGGCGCAGTTCGTTCAAGGCCTGGCGCCATAGCGGGCGGTCTTCCTGGTGCACGTAGTCGATCAGGTTGCGCTCCCCGCCGGGCGCGCCCATCAGCTCGGCCCAGGCCAGGTTGAAGTGGGCGATGTGGCCGTTGTCGCGCAGGTGCAGCAAGGCCGCAGGAAAACAGTCCATCAGGTCCATCGGCGGGAGCGCAAAGGCGTCGGGGCTGTCCCTCATCTAATGGCGCTCCTCGTGCTTGAGCAAACTGCCGCTGTGCACCCAGGCCGCCAGCTCCAGCCGCGAATGCAGGCCGAGCTTCTGCAACAGGCTGCGTACATAGATCTTGACCGTGCCGTCGCTGATCCCCAGCTCCCGGCCGATTTGCTTGTTGCTCATGCCGGCGGCAATCAGCGCCAGGGTCTGGCCTTCGCGCTCGGTGAGGTGGTCGTTGCCCGGGGCCTCGCTGTGCGGCGCCGGCTCGGCCTGGTCGGCAAGCAAGGCGATCAGGGTCGAGTCGAGCACAATCGCGCCCTTGTGGCAGTTGCGCATATACGCCAGCAACGCGTCGGGCTCGGTTTCCTTGAGCACATACCCGCTGGCGCCGAGGCGCAAGGCGCTCAACAGTTCGGCGCGGTCCATCGAGGCGGTCAGCACCACCACCTGGCAATCCAGGCGCAACTGGCGCAGCTCATCAAGCACCTGCAAGCCACTGAGGCCGGGCATGTGCAGGTCGAGCAAGACCTGTTGCGGGGTCAGGCTCACGGCGAGGTTGATGCCTTCTCGGCCGCTGGCCGCCTGCCCCACCACTTCGAAGTCGCCACTGGCGTCGAACAACTGCGCCAGGCCTTTGCGAAACAATGGGTGATCATCGATCAGTAGTAAGGTCGTGCAGTCCATCGAGACTCCCCTGTGGCTGGTCGTGGTGGCGGCGCAGGCCAAGATGCACGCGCACGCCGTGCGGGCGGATCGCTTCAATGCTCAGGCGCGCGCCGATGCTGGCGGCGCGCTCGCGGATAATCGCCAGGCCGAAATGGTTGTGCTCGGCGCACGCCTGGCTCAGGCCGATGCCATCGTCTTCCACCGACACCGAGGCTTCGCCGTCCTGGGTCTGGCGCAGCTCGATGCGCACGTGACGCGCATGGGAATGGCGCACCGCGTTGGCCAACGCCTCGCGGATGATCTGCAAGATCTGCAATTCGGTTTCTGCGCCGAGGGCATCGTCGGCCAGGCGATTGTCCAGTTCGAAGACGATGATGCAGCGCCGCGAAAACTCCGCCACCGAGTCGGCCAGCGCCTGGCGCAGCGAGCGCCCGTCCATGGTCAGGCGCGCGCTGGTGATCAGTTCGCGCACCTGGCGTTGCAGTTGGCTGAGGCCGGCGCACAGGTCCTGCAGTGCCGGCTCGCCAAATTGCGCTTGCAGCCCATGGGCCTGGAACGACAGGTAGCCGAGTTGCTGCGCCACCGAATCGTGCAGCTCACGGGCCAGTGCGCCGTGGCGCGAGGTCGCCTGTTTGCGCTGTTGCTCGCGTTGTTGGCTGCGCAGGCGCACGGTCACGCCGACTGCCTGCGCCGCCTCTTCGAGCAGTTGGCGCCAACTGGCCCCGGCGCGCCTCGGGGTGTCGAGCAGCAACGTGCCCTTCTGGCCCTCGGGCAAGCCACACACCAGGCGGTGCACGCCGCGTTGCCGACACGGCCCGCAGGCCTGGGCCGCTTCCGTCACGCAGGCGTTGCGCCAGGGGCAGGTGGCTACGTCCTGGCAGCCGTCGATCAAGCCGCGCCGCGTCGGGCTCAATTCTTCGCCACCCAGTATCAGGTTGAGCTTCGCCGGGGGCAGCAGTGCGTCGAAACGGTCCAGCAAACCCGACAAGGCACCGTCAGCGTGCAGGGGCAAGCCGGCCAGCAGCCTGCGTACGCTGCGCGCCTGTTCGGGGTGCACAGCCCCCAACCAGAGCGGCCATGCCTTCGGTCGTATTTGCACGCGTCGATCACTCCCCATCCGGTTGCCCTGCGTGAGGCAAAGCCCAGCAACTTCCATGCCCCGAACGGCGGTGCCGCATGGCTTATCTCCAAAGGCATAGCCCTTTTTCCAGATTGAGAAGATTTTCCCCTTAGGAAAGTATCTCTCCCAACAGGAAACAAAACGCACCCTGGAGGAGCCCGCATGACGCACACCCTCAGCCGCCCCATCGTGGTGATGCAATCGGCAACCGCCTGCCCGCCGGTCATCGCAGAACTGGACCAGCCGCTGCTGCTCAATGGCGACCAGCCGGATTTCGCCCGGCGCCTGCAACAGGCACTCGCCAGCGCGACGGTGGGTTGCCGCCTCTACCTGCTGGGCGATGAAGCGTTTGCCTGGCGTATTCACGCCGAGGCACGCGCCGCCGGGCTGGAAGACGACGAGATCAGCATGACCTGCACGACGTCCGGCCTGCGCCAGGTGTATTGCGCGCACTGCGGCCTGACCCAGGCGGCTGGGCCGCAAGCCGTATTGAACTGCATCGGCTGCCACGTCGGGCTGGAGGTGCGCACGCATTTTTCCCGGCGCCTGGGCGCGTACCTTGGCGTGTGCATCAATCCCGACCAGCCCTATGCGGGGTTCCAGCCATGAGCGCGGCCCTCACGGTTCAGGTCAGCGCGGCCAGGATGCTCACGCCAGTGGTGCGCGAGCTGACCCTCAGCGCCTGCAACGGCGCCCTGCCCGGCTTCTCGCCCGGCAGCCACGTGCAGGTGCACCTGCCGCTCGCCGAGGGCAAGGTGCGCAACGCCTACTCACTCACCAGCGACCCGGCGCACACCCAGCACTACCGCATCGCCGTACGCCTGCAAGATGCCTCGCGCGGCGGTTCGCGCTACCTGCATCGGCAGGTGCAGGTCGGCGACACCTTGCAGATTTCACCACCGGCCAATCTGTTCGCGCCGCATGGCACTGCGCGCCTGCATATCCTGATTGCCGCCGGCATCGGCATTACGCCGTTCATGGCCTACATCGCCGCGCTGGAACAGCAGCAGGCGGCTTTCGAACTGCATTACCTGTTCCGGCCGGGCCTCAGCGACGCGTATCTGGATGAACTGCAACAGCGCCTCGGTCCGCGCCTGCATGCCTATGCCAGCCGCCCCGACCTGGGCCGGATCCTTGCCGACCGGCCGCTGGGCAGCCATGTCTACACCTGTGGCCCGCAGGCGCTGCTCGATGCGGTTGAGCACCACGCCACGCGCCTCGGATGGTCGCCCAGGCGCGTGCACTCGGAAGCCTTCAAAGGCACACAACCCGGCCAACCGTTCGACCTGCACCTGCTGCGCAGCGGCCAACGCCTGCGTGTCGAGGCCGAGCAAAGCCTGCTCGAGGCCCTGGAACACGCCGGCCTGCAAGTGCCCAACCTGTGCCGTGGCGGGGTCTGCGGCCAGTGCATCACGCGCCACCAAGGCGGCGCCATCGAACACCGCGACAGTTTCCTCAGCCCGGCCGAGCAGGCCGAATTTCTGATGCCGTGCGTCTCGCGCGGCAACGGCCCCTGCGTTTCGCTGGACCTATAGGAGTGAGTGCCATGCCCCTGCAATCGAGCCCTGTGCTGAGCTACCGCGATGACTTCAGCTTTCGCAACAGCCCGGCGGCGATCCGGCGTTTTCCCTTTCCGTTTGTCGAGGACAGCTACCTGTACTCGGTGAACATCGAACCGGCGACTTCACGTGACCCAGGCTCCATCTACGAGCACGCCTTCGACATCGACGAACACTACCGCTCGGAAATGGCCGAACGCGCGCTGGTACTGGACAAGGACCCGCGCCGCTACCTGGTGATGCCGCACATGCAAGTGGCCGCCTGGGATGCCCTGCAAATGATCATGCAACACCTGGCGGCCGACTACCCGCAGTCGTTCAGCCTGACGCAAAACGGCGAGCGCTGGCAGTGGCGCAATCACCTGCTGGACATCGACCAGCACTTTATCTTCGGCGACGCCACCAGCCTGCCCTGCGCACCGCTGGAGTACATCGGCCGCCAGGTGCAGGGCGACTTCGCCCTGCTCGACCAGCGTGACGGCGACCTGTACATGGACGCCGGCCTGATCACCAGCCCGGCCGACTGGTCGCTGGCCTTCGACGCCGGCATGAGTTTCAAGCAATGGCATGCGCCGGTGCCGATGGCCCACCAGATGGGCGTGTTCGAACGCGCGTTGAAATACCTGCTCAACCTGCAGGTCGGCCAGCCGGTGCGGCGCTTGAACTGGACCCTGACGATCAACCCGCGCCTGGATTCCTCCCCGGAGACATTCCACGAATGGGGCGCCGATCGCGGGCGGATCACCGCGCAAAACGTCGGGCAGCAGGTGCACCTGCGGGTCGAGCTGCAAGTCATGGCGCGCCTGCCACGCAGCCACGCGGTGATGTTCAGCATTCGCACCTACCTGATCAGCCTCGACGAACTGGTCACGCAACCGGGCTGGGGCTGCCGCCTGCACCGCGTGCTGCGCGACCTGCCCGACCCCATCGCCGACTACAAGGGCATGACCCGCTACCGAAGCACGCTGGTCGAGTGGCTGAGCCAGTTCGACCCACATGCCTGACCCTCATTTTCCCGACAAGGACCTTCACATGACCCACTCCTGGCGCATTTCTGCATTGGCCGAGCGGCACCGCGCCCTCGGCTCTCAACTCGAAGACTGGAACGGCATGGGCACCGCCTGGACCTACAGCACCGAGCTGGCCGACCACCACCAGGCGATCCGCACCCGTGCCGGCCTGATGGACGTGTCGGGCCTGAAAAAAGTCCACTACGTGGGGCCGCACGCCGAGAGCCTGTTGCAGTGGGCGACCACCCGTGACATCGCCAAGCTCTACCCCGGCAAATCGGTGTATGCCTCGATGCTCGACGAGGACGGCAAATTCGTCGATGACTGCATCGTCTACCGCACCGGCCCCAACGCGTTCATGGTCGTGCACGGCGCCGGCACCGGGCATGAAATGCTCGTGCGTTCGGCCCAGGGCCGGCAGGTCGCGGTGCTGTTCGATGACGACCTGCACGACCTGTCATTGCAAGGCCCGCTGGCGGTGGATTTCCTCGCCGAGCACGTGCCGGGGATCCGCCAACTGGCGTACTTCCACCACCTGCAGACACGCCTGTTCGACCGCCCGGTGATGATCTCCCGCACCGGCTACACCGGCGAGCGCGGCTACGAGATTTTCTGCAAGGCCGCCGACGCCCCGTTCCTGTGGGACAGCATCCTCGAACAGGGCGCGAGCCTGGGAATTATCCCGTGCGCCTTCACCGCGCTGGACTGGCTGCGGGTGGAAAGCTCGCTGATGTTTTTCCCCTACGACAACTCGCAGATGTACCCCTTCGCCGACCAGAAGGCCGGCGACACCCTGTGGGAAATGGGCCTGGACTTCACGGTTTCGCCCGGCAAGCACGCGTTCCGTGGCGCCGAGGAACACCTGCGCCTGCGCGGCCAGGAGCGCTTCAAGATCACGGGAGTGCTGCTCGAAGGGGTGCGCGCAGCCGAAGCCGGCGACACCGTGTGGCAGGGCAACCAGCAGGTCGGCGTAATCACCTGCGGCATGTATTCGCGCCTGAGCAAACGCTCGATGGCCATCGCGCGCATGAGCGTCGCGTGCTCCGTCCCCGGCATTGCCTTGCAGGTACGCGGCAGCCTGGAGGCCAGCGCCACCACCCACGCCCTGCCCTTCGACGACCCGGAAAAAACCAAGCGCACGGCCAAGGGCTGAACCTTCCTTCATTGTATTCAGGAGCTTTCGATGGACGCCTCCCGCGAACATTACATCCTCAAGATCACCTGCCCGGCGGCGTCCGGGATTGTCGCCGCGATCAGCGCCTGCCTGTCTCGCCAGCAGTGCTACATCAGCGAGCTGGCCCAGTTTGACGACGAGTTCACCGGGCAGTTTTTCATGCGTGCGGTGTTCCGTTTCAACACCGGGGTCGACGGTGACATCGGCGCCCTGCGCGAAGGCCTCGGCGACCTCGCCGGCGGCTTCGACATGCAGTGGCAATTGTTCAGCTCGCAACGGCCGACCCGCGTGCTGCTGATGGTCAGCAAGTTCGACCATTGCCTCACCGACCTGCTGTACCGCCACCGCAAGGGCGAGATGGACATGCACATCACCGCCGTGGTCTCCAACCACCTCGACCTGCGCGCGATGGCCGAGCGCGAGGGCATCCGCTTCATCTACCTGCCCATCACCAAGGACACCAAGGCCAGCCAGGAGGCCGAGTTGATGCGCATCGTCGACGACACCCAGACCGACCTGGTGGTGCTCGCGCGCTACATGCAGATCCTCTCCGACGGCCTGTGCCAGCAGTTGTCGGGACGCGCGATCAACATTCATCACTCGTTCCTGCCCGGTTTCAAGGGCGCCAAGCCGTATCACCAGGCCTATGACCGCGGGGTGAAGCTGATCGGCGCCACCGCCCACTACGTCACCAGCGACCTGGATGAGGGCCCGATCATCGAGCAGGAAATCCAGCGCGTCGACCACACCCACCTGCCCGACTCGCTGGTCGCCATCGGCCGCAACACCGAGACCGTGGCCCTTTCCAAAGCCCTGAAATACCACCTGGAACACCGGGTGTTCATCAACCAGGACAAGACAGTGATCTTTCGCTGAACCCCTCAGGAGGCACGCTCATGACTCTACGTGTTGCAATCATCGGCGCCGGCCCGTGTGGCCTGGCGCAACTTCGCGCCTTCCAGTCGGCCCGCGACAAAGGGGCAGACATCCCCGAACTGGTGTGCTTCGAAAAACAGCAGGACTGGGGCGGCATGTGGAACTACACCTGGCGCACCGGCCTGGATGAAAACGGCGAGCCGGTGCACGGCAGCATGTACCGCTACCTGTGGTCCAACGGCCCCAAGGAATGCCTGGAGTTTGCCGACTACACCTTCGAGGAGCATTTCGGCCGGCCGATCGGCTCCTACCCACCGCGCGAAGTGCTGTGGGACTACATCAAGGGCCGCGTGGAAAAGGCCGGCGTGCGCGACTACATCCGTTTCAACAACGTGGTGCGCCAAGTCACCTTCGACGAACAGACCCAGCGCTTCACCCTGCAGGCCCACGACTACACCAGCGACACCTTGACCAGCGAAGCATTCGACTACGTGATCAACGCCTGTGGCCACTTCTCCACGCCCAAGGTGCCGTACTTCGACGGCTTCGAGCAGTTCGCCGGGCGCATCCTGCATGCGCATGATTTTCGCGAGGCGCTGGAGTTCAAGGACAAGGACCTGCTGATCGTCGGCAGCAGTTATTCGGCCGAGGACATCGGCTCGCAATGCTACAAATACGGCGCGCGCAGCATCACCAGTTGCTACCGCACCGCGCCCATGGGCTACGCCTGGCCCGACAACTGGGAAGAAAAACCGCTGCTCAAGCGCCTGGAAAACAACCGTGCGTATTTCGTCGACGGCAGCAGCAAGCACATCGACGCCGTCATCCTGTGCACCGGCTACAAGCATCACTTCCCGTTCCTGCCCGATGAGCTGAGCCTGAAAACCGATAACCGCCTGTGGCCGATGAACCTCTACAAAGGCGTGTTCTGGGAAGCCAATCCGCGGCTGATCTACCTCGGCATGCAGGACCAGTGGTACTCCTTCAACATGTTCGATGCCCAGGCCTGGTACGCGCGCGATGTGATCCTGGGGCGCATCCCGCTGCCCAGCCACGCCGAGATGCTCGCCGACAGCCGGCAATGGCAGGCGCGCGAACAGGTGCTGGAAACCAACCAGCAGATGTTCGAGTACCAGGGCGCCTACATCCAGCACCTGGTGGACGCCACCGACTACCCGAATTTCGACATCGCCGCTGTCAACGAAACCTTCCTGCACTGGAAGCACGACAAGGCGGAAAACATCATGGGCTATCGCGACAAGTCCTATCGCTCATTGATGACCGGCACCCAGTCACCGCCGCACCACACCCCCTGGCTGCAGGCATTGGACGACTCGATGGCGGCGTACCTCGGCGAGCCCGCGACCGCCATCAAGTCGGTCGGTTGAAGGTGCAGCCGATGATGAATGCACCGCGTATTTCGCGCCCGCGAGAACCCGGCTTGTTTGCCCGCGCGCCGAACCTGGAACGCTACCGCGTGGCCGCCGGCGGTGTGACGCTGGTCGACTTGCAGCCCGGCGACGGCTTGCAAGTCATCGACGTCGAAGGCCGCCAGGCCTGCACACTGCTGGCCCTCGACGCCGGCGGCCGCAGCGCCCTGGCCAGCTGGGGATTGCACGCGTCTATCGCCGGCAGCGTGCCCGCGCGTATCGGCCAGGTGCTCGATCGGCGCGGCATAGAGGCGCAGCAGTTGCCGCGCGCCGCGTCGTTGTGGGACGACGACAGCCCGCCCGGCCACAGTCGCCATTTTGTCGCGCAGGACGCGCTGCTGGTGATCGTCGCCGCCCCTGCCGGCCCGACCGCTGTCGACCGGCAATACCGGCCCAGTGAACTGCGCCTGCTGGTCACCCGCGCCAACCCGTCGCCGCTCTGGGTGCCTGCCCTGCCTGAGCCGTTGGGCGAAGTGCTGGACGAGTTCACCTTGCGCGCCGGCACGGCCCATGCCTACACCGTCGCCAAGGGGCAGTACGTCCAGGTACTGGACGTCGCGGGACGCCAGTGTTCGGACTTCGTCGCGCTCGACCGCCGCGCCCTGGATCGCGGTATTGAACTGGACCTCGACCAGACCGTAACCCGCACGCTGAACGGCAGCGCCTACCCGGCACCGGGGCTGTTCTCGAAGTTTTTCGACCGCCAGATGCAGCCGATGCTCGAGGTGGTGCGCGACACCGTCGGGCGCCACGACTCGTTCGCCCTGGCCTGCGCGGCGCGTTATTACGAGAGCCACGGGTATTTCGGGCACGACAACTGCAGCGACAACCTCAGTCAGGTCCTCGCCCCCCATGGCGTGCAGGCGCGCAAGGGTTGGCCGGCGATCAATTTCTTCTTCAACACCGGTATTGATGCACACCAGCAGATGACCCTGGATGAGCCCTGGTCGCGCCCCGGCGACTACGTGCTGCTGAAGGCCATGACCGACCTGGTGTGTGGCAGCACCTCGTGCCCGGATGACATTGACCCGGCCAATGGCTGGAACCCGACCGATATCCATGTCCGCATCTACCGCGAGAAGGAGCGTTTTTCCATCGCCATGAGCACTCGAACCACGGCGGATGCCGACCCGATTCTCACCCGTGAGTCTGCGTTCCACTCACGCACCAGCGCCCTCACCGGCAGCTTCACCGACTACCGCAACTGGTGGCTGCCGCTGCGCTACGACGGCTATGGTGCCACCGAGGAATACCTGGGGTGTCGCGAGCGCGTGGCGGTGATGGACCTGACCGCCCTGCGCAAATTCGAGATCATCGGCCCCGACGCCGAAGCCTTGCTGCAGTACTGCCTGACCCGCGATGTGCGGCGCCTGGCGGTGGGCCAGGTGGTGTACTCGGCGATGTGCCACGCGCACGGCGGCATGCTCGACGACGGTACCCTGCTGCGCCTGGGCCCGGACAATTTCCGCTGGATCTGCGGCGAAGACTACGCCGGCCCCTGGCTGCGCGAGCAGGCACAGAAACTCGGCATGAAAGTCTGGGTCAAGTCCGCCAGCGAGCAGATCCACAACCTCGCCGTGCAAGGCCCGCTGAGCCGCGAGCTGCTCAAGCAGATGGTCTGGACCCCGCCCACCCAGCCCAGCCTGGAAACCCTCGGCTGGTTCCGCTTCCTGGTCGGTCGGCTGGACGGCTTCGATGGCTGCCCGTTGATGATTTCCCGCACCGGCTACACCGGTGAGCTGGGCTATGAAGTGTGGTGCCAACCCCAAGACGCCGAGCGGGTCTGGGACCGCATCTGGCACCTCGGGCAACCCCTGGGCCTGGTGCCGCTGGGCCTGGAAGCCCTGGACCTGCTGCGCATAGAAGCCGGGCTGATTTTCGCCGGCTACGAGTTCAGCGACCAGACCGATCCGTTCGAGGCCGGCATCGGTTTCAGCGTGCCATTGAAGAGCAAGACCGATGATTTTATCGGCCGTGAAGCCCTGTTACGGCGCAGTGCCCACCCCACCCACAAGCTGGTCGGCCTGCACCTGGGCGGCAACGAGGCGGCCCACCATGGCGACCCGGTGTACCACGGCCGGGCCCAGGTCGGGGTGATTACCAGTGCCTGCCGCTCACCGTTGCTGGCCAGCAATATCGCGCTGTGCCGGGTGGATGTGAGCTGCGCCGAGCCCGGCACGGCACTTGAGATTGGCAAAGTCGATGGCCTGCAGAAGCGCATCAGCGCCACGGTCAGCGCAGCGATTTTCTACGACCCGGACAAAAGCCGGGTGCGTAGCTGATCGTTCCGATACGCGTGTGCCACCCCATTTTGACTGCCCCACTTAAACGCTATTCAGACATGGGAATACAGAGATGGAAGCGACGACGTTCGAGGCAGTACCGCAGGCCGCCAGTTCGGTGGGCAGCCTGCACCGCAAGATCGATTGGCGCGGGGCGTTCTGGGTCGCCAGTGGCGTACCCGCCCTGGTGCTGTTCTCTATTGGCGCCATTGCTGCGACGGTCGGCAAGCCGGCGTGGATCGTATGGATCGTGTCGATCCTGTTCGGGTTTATCCAGGCCTTTACCTATGCAGAAATCGCCGGGCTGTTCCCGCACAAATCCGGCGGTGCCTCGGTGTACGGCGCAGTGGCCTGGGTGCGCTACAGCAAGCTGATCGCGCCGGTGTCGGTGTGGTGCAACTGGCTGGCCTGGTCGCCGGTGCTGTCCATCGGTTCGGGGCTGGCGGCGGGGTATATCCTCACCGCGCTGTTTCCCGCCGATGCGCTGATCAACACCTGGCAACTGACCCTGCTGGACCTGGGCTGGGTGAAAAGCGGCCTGTCGCTGCGCATCAACGCGACCTTCGGCATCGGCCTGTTGATCCTGCTCACGGTATTTGCCGTGCAACACGGCGGCATCCTGCGTTCGGCACGCCTGACCCTGGTGCTCGGTGTCACCTCGCTGATTCCGCTGCTGCTGGTGGGCGTGGTGCCGTTGTTCACCGGGGATGCGGCCCAGGCCAACTTCCTGCCGCTGTACCCGCTGGCCCATGATGCGGCCGGGCAAGTCATCGATGGGCCCTGGGATATCTCTGGCTGGTCGCTGATGGCCGGCGGGTTGTTCATGGCCGCGTGGTCCACCTACGGCTTCGAAACAGCGGTGTGCTACACCCGCGAGTTCAAGGACCCCAAGCGCGACACCTTCAAGGCCATCTTCTACGCCGGCCTGCTGTGCATCCTGGTGTTCACCCTGGTGCCGCTGGCGTTTCAAGGCAGCCTCGGGCTGGGGCAACTGGTGACCCCGGCGGTGCTTGACGCCAGCGGCGCGATTGTTACACCGGCGGTGTACAGCGGCCTGTTGTCGCCAGCGATCTACAGCGGCATGGGCGTTGGCCAGGTGCTGGCCGACAGCATCGGCGGCGGCAAGGTGGTCGCCAATATCGTGCTGATCATGTTGGTGCTGGCGACGCTGCTGGCAATCATGACCTCGATGTCCGGCTCGTCACGCACGCTGTATCAGGCGTCGGTGGATGGCTGGCTGCCCAAGTACCTGGGACGCACCAATGAACACGGCGCGCCGACGGCAGCGATGTGGACCGACCTGTCGTTCAACCTGCTGCTGTTGTTGATGTCGGACTATGTATTTGTGCTCGCGGCGTCCAACGTCAGCTACATCATCTTCAACTTCCTCAACCTGAATGCCGGCTGGATTCACCGCCTGGACCGCCCCGACTGGGTGCGCCCGTACAAAGCGCCCACCGTGCTGCTCGCGGCAGGTGGCGTGTTGAGTTTCGTCAACCTGGCCTGCATGGGACTGGGTGCGGACATCTGGGGCGCGGGCACGCTGGTCACCGGCTTGCTCCTGGCGCTGCTGATCTTGCCGGTGTTCTGCTTCCGTCACTACGTGCAGGACAAAGGTCGCTTCCCCGCCGCCATGCTCAGCGACCTGTATCTGCAGGTCGGCGACGGCCAACGCCGCGCCGGCTGGCTGCCCTATGCCACGCTGATTGCCGGTGCACTGGTGGTGTATGCCTGCCATCAACTGGTAGCCTGAGCACACTGGGCTGCTTATCGCTGAGGGATCTGCTCCCTCAGCGCCTCCCTATTTATCCAGACAACGGTGACGCTTTTGACCAGCTCTCTCCCCACGCTTGCCCGCGATATCGACGGCAAGGCCATCTCTGCCCGGGTGCTCGACGAGGTTCGCGAAGAGGTCCAGGTGCTCGCCACGCAACAGATCTACCCTGCCCTGGCGGTACTGCTGGTGGGCGATGACCCGGCCAGCCATGTCTACGTGCGCAATAAACTGCTGCGCGCCAAGGAAGTCGGGATCCGCTCGCTTGAATACCGGCTGCCGGATGACGCCACCCAGGCGCAGGTGCTGGCCCTGCTGGCGCAGTTGAATGCCGATACGTCGGTCAATGGCATCCTCGTGCAGCTGCCGCTGCCGGGGCATATCGACGAGGCGGCGGTGATTCACGCGATTGACCCGATCAAGGACGTGGACGGCTTCCACCGCGAAAACGTCGGCGGCCTGGTGCAAGGCATCGAGGTGCTGACGCCCTGCACGCCCAGCGGCTGCATGCGCCTGCTGTATGAAACCTGCGGTGATTTGAGCGGAATGCACGCGGTGGTCATCGGCCGTTCGAACATCGTCGGCAAACCGATGGCGACCCTGCTGCTGCAGGCCAACTGCTCGGTCAGCGTGGTGCATTCGCGCAGTGTCGATGCACCGGCGTTGTGCCGCCTGGCCGACATCGTCGTCGCCGCCGTCGGCCGCCCGCAGTTGATCGACGCCAGCTGGCTGAAGCCAGGCGCGGTGGTAATTGACGTGGGTATCAACCGCATCAACACCGAGACCGGCACGCGGTTGGTGGGCGACGTCGATTACGCCAGCGCTCGCACGGTGGCCAGCGCAATCACCCCGGTGCCCGGCGGTGTCGGGCCGATGACCATTGCCTACCTGCTGAAAAACACCCTGGTGGCCAGCCAACTACAGCGCACTGCCCGGCCCCTGGCCCTGGCCGTGCCCTGAATGCCCCCCCCCTGCAGGAGCTGGCTTGCCAGCGATGGCGGTGTGTCAGTCACCTTATGCTTTGGCTGATCCAGCGCTTTCGCAGGCAAGCCAGCTCCCACATTTTTTCGAGGTGTCCGGTCGATTGTGGAAGGCGCCCGCTTGTTAGGCAGGCCAGGCTGGCAGTGATCTGAATCACAACACAAAACCCCTGTGGGAGCTGGCGGAGTCGCCCTTATTTCAATCCCCAGGGTGATCGCAATATCCGGCGCGACGCAGCCCAAGTGTGGGAGTTGTCGAGTCCCGGCGAGGCTGCGAAGGCGGCGGCATTGCTGGCATTTTCTGCGCCTGGCACACCGCTTTCGCAGGCAAGCCAGCTCCCACATTTGTTCGAGGTGTCCGGTCGATTGTGAAAGGCGCCCGCTTGTTAGGCAGGCCAGGCTGGCAGTGATCTGAACCACAACACAAAACCCCTGTGGGAGCTGGCTTGCCTGCGATGGCGGTGTGTCAGTCACCTTCTGCTTTGACTGATCCAGCGCTTTCGCAGGCAAACCAGCTCCCACATTTGTTCGAGGTGTCCGGTCGATTGTGGAGGGCGCCCGCTTGTTAGGCCGGCCAGGCTGGCAGTGATCTGAACCACAACACAAAACCCCTGTGGGAGCTGGCTTGCCTGCGATGGCGGTATGTCAGTCACCTTATGCTTTGACTGATCCACCGCTATCGCCAGCAAGCCAGCTCTTACAGGTTCGGGTTGTGATCAGTGGTTGTACGCCCGCTCGTTATGCTCGGCCAGGTCCAACCCCATGTCTTCCACCGATTCATGGGCACGCAGGCCGATCAGGGCGTTGATGACTTTGAGGATGATCCAGCTGATCGCGAAGCAGTACACGGTGGTCAGCACGACCCCTTTGATCTGCGCCACGACCTGGCCGCCCATGGTCACGCCTTCGACCAGTCCGCCCATGGACGGTACGCAGAACACGCCGGTCAACACCGCGCCGATCATGCCGCCGATGCCGTGCAGGCCGAACACGTCGAGACTGTCGTCGTAGCCGAAGCGGCGTTTCAACACGGTCACGCTGAGGTAGCAGAACACCCCGCACAGCAAGCCGATGGCCAACGCGCCGCCGACGCCCACATAGGCGCACGCCGGGGTGATCCCGACCAATCCGGCCAACGCGCCGCTGGCCAGGCCGAGGGCACTCGGTTTGCCGACCTTGAACCACTCGGTGAACATCCAGCCGAGGATCCCGGCACACGCGCCCAGTTGGGTATTGAGCATGACAATCCCGGAAAGGCCGTTGAGCCCGCCGCCGGAGCCGATGTTGAAGCCGAACCAGCCGACCCAGAGCATCGCCGCGCCAACCATGGTCAGGCTCAGGTTGTGCGCAGGCATCGGCGTGTTCTGGTAGCCCTTGCGCTTGCCGAGGATCAGGCACGCGGCGAGCGCAGCCACACCGGCGTTGATGTGCACGGCGGTGCCGCCGGCAAAATCGAGCACGCCCCAGTTATGCATCAAGGCCCCCGAACCGCCCCAGACCATATGCGCCACCGGGGCATACACCAGGGTGAACCAGATGGCCATGAACCACAGCGCCGCCGAGAACTTCATGCGTTCGGCAAACGCCCCGGCGATCAGCGCGGGGGTGATGATGGCGAAGGTCATCTGGAAGGTCACGAACACCCCTTCCGGGATATCCCCCACCAGGCTTTCGGGGGTCATGCCGGCCAGGAACGCACGGCTCAAACCGCCGACAAAACTGTTGAACGTCACCTGCCCTTCGACCATGCCCGTGGTGTCGACCACCATGCTGTAGCCGTAGATCACCCACAGCACGCCCACCAGGCCGGCGATGCCGAAACACTGGGTGAACAGCGAAAGCATGTTTTTCGCACGGACCAGGCCGCCATAGAACAACGCGAGCCCCGGCAGGCACATGAACAGCACCAGCACGGCGGCGGTGACCATCCAGGCGGTGCTGCCGGTGTTCAAGGTGGGTGCATCGGCGGCCTGTGCCAAAGGTGCGAAGGCACTGGCGGCCAATAACCCGAAGAGGGACTTGCCGAGAAGACGATTGACCATATTCAAAGCTCCTGCGAAAGAAATGGGATATGCCTGGCAGCGAGCAGTTGTTGTTAGGAGAGCCTCTTGGCGGGCTCCTTGATTTGCCTATCTGTCGTGGCAAGTGCGCTTACGCAGCCCTAAAACGCCGGCTGCAGCTGCGCTGAACGGCAGCAAGCGCCCTCGCCACAGGTATGACGCCAGGCTCAGTAGCCGGAACCGGGCACCCAGCTGGTCCCTGCCAACGGCACCCGGGCCATCGCCGCCGATTCCACTGTCAGCGCCACCAGGTCCTCGGGGTCGAGGTTGTGCAGGTGCGACTTGCCGCACGCCCGCGCCATGGTCTGCGCTTCCAGCACCATCACCCGCAGGTAGTTGGCCAACCGCCGCCCGCCTTCCACCGGGTCGAGGCGCTTGGACAGTTCCGGGTCCTGGGTGGTAATGCCGGCCGGGTCGCGGCCGTTCTGCCAGTCGTCGTAGTAGCCGGCGGCCGAGCCGATCTTTTTCAGTTCCGCGTCCAGCCGTGGGTGGTTATCACCCAGGGCAATCAGCGCCGCCGTACCGATGGCGACGGCATCCGCGCCCATCGCCATGGCCTTGGCCACGTCGGCCCCGTTGCGGATCCCGCCCGATACGATCAACTGGACCTTACGGTGCATGCCCATCTCTTGCAAAGCCTGTACCGCTTGCGGGATCGCCGACAGAATTGGAATGCCGACGTGCTCGATAAACACTTCCTGGGTCGCCGCCGTGCCGCCTTGCATGCCGTCGAGCACGATCACATCCGCGCCAGCCTTGACGGCCAGCTTCACGTCGTAATAAGGCCGGCTCGCGCCGATCTTCACGTAGATTGGTTTCTCCCAGTCGGTGATTTCGCGCAGCTCGGCAATCTTGATCGCCAGGTCGTCCGGGCCGGTCCAGTCCGGGTGACGGCAGGCACTGCGCTGGTCCACACCGATCGGCAAGGTGCGCATGCCGGCCACGCGCTCGGTGACCTTCATGCCGAGCAGCATCCCGCCACCGCCGGGCTTGGCGCCCTGGCCGAGGACGATCTCGATGGCGTCGGCCTTGCGCAAATCGTCGGGGTTCATGCCGTAGCGCGACGGCAGGTACTGGTACACCAGGTGCTGGGACTGGCCGCGCTCTTCCGGGGTCATGCCGCCGTCACCGGTGGTGGTGCTGGTGCCGGCGATGGTCGCGCCACGGCCCAGGGCTTCCTTGGCATTCGCCGACAACGCCCCGAAGCTCATGCCGGCGATGGTCACCGGGATCTTCAAGTGGATCGGCTTCTTGGCGAAGCGGTTACCGAGGATCACGTCGGTGCCGCACTTCTCGCGATAGCCTTCGAGCGGGTAACGCGACACGCTGGCGCCGAGCAGCAGCAAGTCGTCGAAGTGCGGCAACTTGCGCTTGGTGCCGCCGCCGCGAATATCGTAGATACCGGTTTCGGCCGCACGCTGGATTTCCTGGATGGTCAGGCGGTCGAAGGTGGCCGACTCGCGCAGTACCGGAGGGGTTTGTTCACTCATGGTTGTAGCTCCTGATCAGTACGCGGAGGCGTTATCGACTTTGAAGTTGTACAGCTGGCGGGCCGAGCCGTAGCGCTTGAAATCCGCCGCCTGGTGGGCGAAGCCGGCACGGTCGAGCAGTTCCTGCAGCTCTTGCAGGTGCTCGCTGCGCATCTCTTTTTCGACGCAATCCGAGCCCAGGGACTCCACCGTGCCTTTCACGTAGATGTGGGTCTCGTACAACGAGTCGCCCAGCGCATCGCCGGCATCGCCGCACACCACCAGGCGCCCGGCCTGGCCCATGAAGCAGCTCATATGGCCGATGCTGCCGCCGACGACAATGTCGATGCCCTTCATGGAGATCCCGCAACGCGCGCCGGCATCGCCTTCAATCACCAGCAGGCCGCCATGGGCCGTGGCGCCGGCCGCCTGGGACGCGCTGCCTTTGACGCGCACCGAACCCGACATCATGTTCTCGGCACAGCCCACGCCGACATTGCCATGCACGGTGATCGAGGCCTGTTGGTTCATGCCCGCGCAGTAGTAGCCGGCGTGGCCCTCGATATCGATGGACACCGGCTGGTTCACGCCCACGGCCAGGTTGTGCTTGCCGTTGGAATGGGTCACGCGCCATTCGTGGTCGAGCACTTGCGCGTGCAGCGCCTGGTTGAGGTCACGCACAGTGGCGGTGGAAAGATCGATGGTTTTCATGTGTGCGCTCCTTAAGCTGACTGGCGTTCCCAGATGTACAAAGTGGCCGGTGCCGGCTCCCAGATCCGCGCGTTCTCGATGCCCGGCAGGCTCGACAGCGCCTGGTATTCGGAGGCCATGGCCACGTAGTCGTCGGTCTCGGCGAGGATCGCCGGCTTGCACGCGATCGGATCGCGGATCACCGCAAAACCGTTGCGCGTGCCGATGGCAAAGGTGAAGAAGCCGTCGAGGTCCTGCAGGGAATGGTCCAGCGCCTCTTTGAGCGAATCGCCCTGTTGCAGGCGCCAGGTCAGGTAGCCGGCGGCAACTTCGGTGTCGTTGTCGGTCTCGAAATGAATGCCTTCGCGCTTGAGTTCCTGGCGCAGGCGGAAGTGGTTCGACAGCGAACCGTTGTGCACCAGGCACAGGTCGGCGCCGGTGGAAAACGGGTGGCTGCCTTCCATGGTCACCGCGCTTTCGGTGGCCATGCGTGTGTGCCCGATGATGTGGCTGCCTTGCATGCCCGCCAGGCCGAAGCGCTGGGAAATCTCCTCGGGCAAGCCCATGCCCTTGAGGATCTCGATGCTTTGCCCGGCGCTCATGATGCGCACGCTCGGCGCCAGTTCGGCCAGCGCCAGGCGCACCGGCGCCTCGTCGGCGTGGATTTTCAATACCGCCGCGCTGGCGTTCTGGAACCAATCCAGCGAGCAGCCCAGGCGCCCTTCGAGTTCGCCCATCAGGGCCTTCCAGTCGAAGGCTTCAGTGGTCGCCTGCAAGGTCAACTTGACCCAGCCGTCGGCGACCTCATCGCCGTAGATGGCGAAGCCCGCGCTGTCCGGACCGCGGTCGGTCATGGCCTGCAGCATCGGTTCAAACAGCTTGCCGAGCTGGGGTTCCAGTCGGGGATTTTTCAGGTACAGACCTACGATTCCACACATAAGAGCAGTCCTCACTTTGTTCGGTGTGGCAAGCCGCATTCAAGCTGCAAGCAAGCCGGGTAGACAGATGACTTGGAGCGGCCCCTACCACCGCCTTGACTTGCAGCTTGCAACTCACAGCTGCCGCCCCTTGCCTCAGAAAAATTCGGTGTAGCGCGCGACTTCCCAGTCGCTCACATGGCGGCTGTACTCCACCCACTCCATGCGCTTGAGCTTGATGAACTCGCCCACGATCTGCGGGCCGAGCACCTCGGCAAACAGCGGGTCGGCTTCCAGCGCGTCGCAGGCTTCCTTGAGGGATTGCGGCAGGGTCTTGATGCCGCGTTCGGCGATCTGCTCCAGGCTCAGGCTGTAGAGGTTCTCGTTGCAGACGTGGTCGATTTCCAACTGGCGGTCGATGCCATCCAGGCCTGCCGCGATGATCGCGGCGCTGACCAGGTACGGGTTGCAGCCGGCATCCGGCAGGCGAAATTCCAGGCGGCCATACGGCACGCGCACCATCGCCGAACGGTTGTTGGCGCCAAAGGCGATAAAGGCCGGGGCCCAGGTGGCGCCGGACAACGAGTTGCCCACGACCAGGCGCTTGTAGGAGTTGACCGTAGGTGCGGCGAACGCACACAACGCCGGGCCATGGGCGAGCAAACCGGCAGCGAAGTGATAGGCCAGTTTCGACAGGCCCATGCCGCTCGGATCGCTGGCGTCATGGAACAGGTTTTTGTTCTCGGCGCTGCTGATCGACAGGTGAAAGTGCATGCCGTTGCCAGCGCGTTTCGGGTCGGGCTTGGGCATGAAGGAGCAGATCATGCCCAGGTCATTGGCGATCTCGCCGGCGGCCATGCGAAAGAAGGTAAAGCGGTCGGCCGAGGTCAGCGCGTCGCTGTAGGTGTAGTTGATCTCGAACTGGCCGTTGGCGTCTTCGTGGTCGATTTGATAGACCTCGAAATCCACCGCCTGCAAGGCTTCGGTCAGGCGCTCGAGGAACTCGCGCGAACGCGACAGGCCCTTGTAGTCGTAGCAGGGTTTGTCGAGGTTATCGCTGGGGTCGACCAGTTGCAGCTTGCCCTGCTCGTCGCGGCGCATCAGGTTGAATTCGGGTTCCAGGCCGGTGTTGAGGGTCCAGCCCTTGTCCTGCAGGCGCTGCACCTGCTGCTGCAGCACGTAGCGGCTGTCGTAGGGATGGGGCTTGCCATCGACATGCCCGACGCACACCACGCGCCCATAACCCGGTTGCCATGGCACCGGCGTCAGCGTGGACAGGTCACCGCGCGCCATGAAGTCCGGACCGTGGGGCTCCATACCCATGCCGCTGATGGCAAACCCGGCAAAGCCCGCACCCTCTTCGGCCACGGTCTTGAGCCCGCAAATCGGCACCGACTTGGTCTTGGCCGCACCGTGTATATCCACAAACTGCGCAAGCACGTACTTGATCCCGTGCTTGTCGATGATGCGCTGGGTTTCTGCTGGCAACATTGCGTGTCACTCCTCGCGAAAGGCAAAACCGTGTGGGTGGGCCTAGGCTGTCTTTTTATTCCTAAAAAGAAAGTTAGTTTCCTTACAGGAATGCAATACCCTTGCCAGATTCGCGAGCGGCGGATTGAACTGCCGGTGAAAGCGCTTTTGTGCTGTATATATGGGAAAATTGTTTTCCCCGCAGGAATACGCACAGCGGGATGGCCTTGAAGAGCCAGATCTTGCACTTTCCCAGTGCGAAAATAATATTACTGAACGGAAACCGTGCAGGAGCCGATGATCATGTCCACCGAAACCGCCCCGCGCCTCAAGCTCGAGCAATACCTGGGGCTGCAGATCAAACGCCAGCGCCAGGCCCAGGACCTGAAGCTGTCCGACGTGGCGAAAATCGCCGATATAAGCCAGGGCATGTTGAGCAAGATCGAAAACGCCCAGGTCTCCACCAGCCTCGACACCCTGAGCCGCCTGTGTGATGTGCTCGGGCTGCCGCTGTCGAAGTTGTTCAGCGAATACGACCAGCAGGATGGCAGCGCTTTGCTGGTCAAGGCCGACCAGGGCATGGAAGTGGTGCGCCGAGGGACCGAGAAGGGGCATACCTATCACCTGCTCAACCATACGCGCGGGCCGAAGAAGAGCTTCGAGGCGTACATGGTCAGCATGGATGACGCCAGTGAAGAGTTCCCGACCTTTGCCCATCCGGGAACGGAGTTTTTGCACTTGCTCGAAGGTGAGCTGATTTACCGGCACGGGAACCAGCTGTACCGGATGGAAGCGGGTGACAGCCTGACCTTCGAAGGGGAGATTCCGCACGGGCCGGAGCAGTTGGTGCAGGTGCCGATCCGGTTGTTGTCGATCATGAACTACGGCAACGACAAGGAATAACGCAGGCACCGAGGTTGTTTTCTATGGAGGCTGGCTTGCCTGCGATGCAGGCAACTCGGTCTGCCAGTGGCAGTGGGTGGATGCCTTCGCAGGCAAGCCAGCGCCTACATTTGATCGCATTCCAGCGTAGGAACGCGTCGTAAAAATTCCTATCAGTTAAAAAACTTTCCCAAAACCCCTAGACGGCCCGCCCCCATTCCCCTATAAAGCCACTTCAGGAATATTTTATTCCTCACAAGAAAATGCGCTCACGGAACGAGCCCGCTGTCCTCAGACATTTTTTCGCTATGCGATGAGCTGCCGCCATCATCCCGAGGACGTGTCATGCAACACGAAAAAAACCATTTCATCATCAAGGTCACTTGTCCCGCGGTGTCCGGCATTGTCGCTGCCGTCACCACTTACCTGGCGGACAACGCGTGCTACATCGGGGAGATGGCGCAGTTCGATGATGACTTCAGCGGCCGCTTCTTCATGCGCGCCGTGTTTCGCTTCAACGACGGCCACGCCGGTGATCTCGAACAGATTCGCGCAGGCTTCGCCGATGTCGCCCAGGCCTTCGACATGCAGTGGGAGTTGTACGACACCCGCGAGCCGATGCGCGTGATGCTGATGGTGAGCAAGTTCGACCACTGCCTCACCGACCTGCTCTACCGCTACCACAAGGGCGAGATGGACATGAGCATCACCGCCATCGTCTCCAACCACCTCGACCTGCGGCCGATGGCCGAACGCGAGGGCATTCGCTTTATCTACCTGCCCGTGTCGAAGGACAACAAGGCCGCGCAGGAAGCCGAGCTGATGAAGGTGGTCGACGACACCCGCACCGAACTGGTGGTGTTGGCGCGCTACATGCAGATCCTCTCCGACGACCTGTGCCGGCAACTGTCGGGGCGCGCGATCAATATTCACCACTCGTTCCTGCCCGGTTTCAAAGGCGCCAAGCCCTATCACCAGGCCTACCAACGAGGTGTGAAGCTGATCGGTGCGACCGCGCACTACGTCACCAGCGACCTGGATGAGGGCCCGATCATCGAGCAGGAAGTGCAACGCGTGGACCACGTGTACAAGCCCGACGACCTGGTCGCCATCGGTCGCGACACCGAGACCGTGGCCCTGTCCAAGGCGGTCAAGTACCACCTTGAGCACCGGGTGTTTCTCAACCAGGACAGAACGGTGGTGTTCCGGTGAACGCGTACAAACTGATCGATGGCAAAGCCGCCGCCGCGCAGGTGCTGCTGCAGGTCCGCGAGGACGTCGCACGCCTGCATGAGCAAGACATCCTGCCAGCCCTGGCGGTGATCCTGGTCGGCAACGACGCCGCCAGCCAGGTGTATGTGCGCAACAAGATCCTGCGCGCCGAAGAGGTAGGCATCCGCTCCGTGGAGCACCGCCTGCCCGGCGACACCAGCACCGAACAACTGTTGATCCTGATCGGCCAATTGAACGCCGACCCGGCCATCCACGGCATCCTCCTGCAATTGCCGTTGCCGGCGCAGATGGACGAGCTGCGCGCCCTGGAGGCCATCGCGCCGGACAAGGACGTCGACGGTTTTCACAGCCAGAACGTCGGCGGCCTCAGCCAGGGCCGCGCGGTGCTCACGCCGTGCACGCCGAGCGGCTGCCTGTATTTGCTGGAACAAACCTGCGGCGACCTGCGCGGCAAACATGCGGTGGTGATCGGCCGTTCGAACATCGTCGGCAAGCCCATGGCCGCGCTGCTGCTCAAGGCGGACTGCTCGGTGACCGTGCTGCATTCGCGCAGCCACAACGCCCAGGCGCTGTGCCGGCAGGCGGATATCGTGATCGCCGCCGTGGGCCGCGCACGCTTGATCGACGCCAGCTGGCTGAAGCCCGGCGCGGTGGTGATCGACGTCGGTATCAACCGTATCGACGACGCGGGCCGCAGCCGCCTGGTGGGCGATGTCGACTTCGACGGCGCCCTGCCCCATGTCGCCGCCATCACCCCGGTACCCGGCGGTGTCGGCCCGATGACCATTGCCTTCCTGATGAAAAACACCGTGGCCGCCGCCTTCGCGCAACACCACGCCCTACGCAGCCAATCGGAGGCCGTATGCCATTCAATCTATTGAAGTACGGACTGAGTTCGGAGTACCCGGTGGAGGTGGATCTGCCCCCGCCCAAGGAACTCAAGGCCAGCTATGACGTGGTGATCATCGGCGCCGGCGGCCATGGCCTGGCGACCGCCTACTACCTGGCCAAGTACCACGGCATCAGCAACATCGCGGTGCTGGAAAAGGCCTACCTGGGCGGCGGCAATACCGCGCGCAATACCGCGGTGATCCGCTCCAACTACCTGACCAGCGAGGGTGTGCGCTTCTACGCCGAGTCGGTGAAGATGTTCCAGTCGTTGTCCAACGAATTCGACTTCAACATCATGTACTCCGAACGCGGCCAACTGACCCTGGCGCATACCGATGCCACCGTGCGTTCGTTCCGCCAGCGTGCCGAGGTCAACAAGCACTTCGGCGGGCGCACCGAGATGATCGACCGCCAGCAGATCCGCGAACTGGTGCCCAGCCTCAACCTCGACCCCGGGCACTTGCCGGTGATCGCCGGGCTCTGGCATATCGACGGCGCCACCGCGCGCCACGATGCCGTGGCCTGGGGCTACGCCAAGCAGGCGGCCAAGCGCGGAGTGGAAATTCATCAACTCACCGAGGTACAGGACCTGGTCATCGACCACGGCACGATTACCGCCGTGAAGACCAATCGCGGCACCATCCAGTGCGGCTGCGTGGTACAGGCGATTGCCGGGCACAGCTCGTTGCTGATGGCCAAGGCCGGCATCCGCTCGCCGATCCAGACCTTCCCGCTGCAAGCCATGGTCACCCAACCGTTCAAGCCATTCCTCGACCCGTTGGTGAGTTCCTCCGCGCTGCACTGCTATGTGCAGCAGACCAGCCGCGGTGAAGTGGTGTTCGGCGGCGGCTCCGATCCTTATCCGCTGTTCAACACGCGCTCGACCCTGGACCTCAAGGAAAGCCTGCTGGCCCACGCGATCGAAATGTTCCCGTTCCTGGCCAACGCCAAACTGATGCGCCAGTGGGCCGGGATCACCGACATGACCCCGGACTACAGCCCGATCATGGGCCTGTCACCGGTGAAGAACTACTACCTCGACGCCGGCTGGGGCACCTGGGGTTTCAAGGCCACGCCCATCTGCGGCAAGACCATGGCCGAGCTGGTCGCCAGCGGCGGCCAGGTGCCGGCGCTGATCAAGCCGTTCGGCCTCGAACGTTTCTCGACCTTCCAGCAAGTCAACGAGATGGGCGCTACGGCGGCCAGTCACTGATGGAGAGCGGACTATGAAAATCATGACGTGCCCGCTCAACGGGCCGCGCAATATCAGCGAGTTCACCTACGGCGGCGAGTTCAAGCCGATGCCCGACCCCGTCCATTGCAGCGATGCCGAATGGGCCGACTACGTGTTCAACACCGACAACCTCGCCGGCGTGGTGCGCGAATGGTGGATGCACACGCCGTCCAGCTACTGGTTCCTCGCCGAGCGCCACACGGTCACCGATGAGGTCCTGCGCACCTTCGACCCCAAGGAACTGTTCACCACCCGCGTCGATTTTGCCGCCGCCAAGGAGATCGCCGGATGAACCGCCTTCCCGCCCCCATGGGCTTGCTGATCCAGCGTGATCAAGCCCTTGATTTCAGTTTCGATGGCCAGGCGTACCAAGGCTTGCAGGGCGACAGCATCGCCAGCGCCCTGCTCGCCAACGGGCGCTTCCTGCTCTCGCGTTCGTTCAAATACCACCGCCCGCGCGGCCCGCTGACCATGGCGGGCCAGGATGCCAACAGCCTGGTGCAACTGCCCCGCGAGCCCAACGTGCTGGCCGATGCTCACGCGTTGTCTGCCGGCTTGGCGGTGAGCGCGCAGAACGTCAACGGCTCGCTGGACAACGACAAGGACGCCTACCTCGGCAAGTTCTCCAAGTTCATGCCGGTGGGGTTCTACTACCGCTCGTTCTACAAGCCCAAGGGCATGTGGAAAGTCTGGGAGCCGATCATTCGCAAAAAGGCCGGCCTGGGTGTACTCGACCTGACGTTCCAGCCCGAGTACTACGACAAGGCCTATCTGTTTACCGACCTGGCCGTCATCGGCGCCGGCCCCGCCGGCCTACAGGCGGCGCTGACGGCCGCGAACGCCGGGGCCAAGGTGCTGCTGATCGAGCAGCAGCCGATCCTCGGCGGGTCACTGACCTATGCACGCTTCGATATCGCCGGTACCCGCGCCGACAGCCTGCGCCGCGAACTGGTGAGCGCGGTGCAGCAGCACGCGAATATCCAGGTGCTCACCGAGGCCACGTGCAATGCCTGGTTTACCGACAACTACCTGCCGGTGATCCAGGGCAAGCGCATGTACAAGGTGCGCGCGCAGCAGTGCCTGGTGTGCAGCGGCGCCTTCGACCAGCCGGTGATTTTCCGCAACAACGACCTGCCGGGCGTGATGCTGACCAGCGCCGCGCAACGCCTGATGAAACTCTACGCGGTCAAGCCGGGCAAGCGCGCGGTGGTACTGACTGGCAACGACGACGGCTACCTCGCCGCCCTCGACCTGCATGACCAGGGCGTGGAAGTCGCCGCCGTGATCGACCTGCGCCACGCCCCGGCCGACAAAGCCCTGTCCGGCGCCCTGGCCCAGCGCAAGATCCCTTTGCTGAACAACAGCACCGTGTTCGAGGCCCTGCATGAGAAAGGCCTGCGACACGTGAAAGGCGTCGACGTGCGCCAGATCACCGGCCAGGGCCAGGTCAGCGCCAGCGGGCAAGTGTTCGACTGCGATTTGCTGTGCATGTCGGCCGGCTACATGCCGGTGTATCAACTGCTGTGCCAGGCCGGCGGCAAGCTGGCCTATGACGACCAGCGAGCCGAATTCAGCCTCAGCGGCCTGCCCCGCAACCTCAAGCTGGCGGGCTCGGTGCACGGTCGGCATCAGCTCGAGAATGTGCTGGCCGACGCCGCCAACGCGGCGGCCGACATCGCTGTCGCGCTGGGCCTGGGCACCACGATTGCGCCGCTGCCGCTGCACAGCGAAGCCCAGGTCAACTTCGGCTGGCCGATCTTCCCGCATCCCAAGGGCAAGGATTTCGTCGACTTCGACGAAGACCTGCAAGTGGCGGACATCGTCAACGCCACGCGTATCGGCTACCGCGATGTGCAACTGGTGAAGCGCTATTCCACGGTCGGCATGGGCCCGTCCCAAGGGCGGCATTCGGCGCTGCCGACCGCGCGCCTGGTGGCCTGGGCGACCCAGCGCAATATCAGCGAGACCGGGGTGACCACCGCACGGCCCCCTTTCGTCGCGGAGAAACTCGCGCATGTCGCCGGGCGCGCCTTCGACCCTTACCGGCAGACACCGATGCACGCGCGGCATGTGCAGGCCGGGGCGAAGATGATGCCCGCCGGTATCTGGCAACGCCCGGCCTACTACGGCCGCGCCCAGGACCGCGACGCCTGCATGCAGGCCGAGGCCCTGCACGTGCGTAACCACGTCGGGCTGATCGATGTGTCGACCCTCGGCGGCCTGGACGTGCGCGGCCCGGATGCCGCTGAACTGCTCAACCGCCTGTACACCTTCGCGTTCCTCAAGCAACCGGTGGGCCGTTCGCGGTATGCGCTGATGACCAATGAACACGGGGTAGTCATCGACGACGGCGTGTGCGCGCGACTGGCCGACCAGCACTTCTACGTCACCGCCACCACCAGCGGCGTCGACCGCATCTACCAGCAGATGCTCAAGTGGAACGCGCAATGGCGCCTCGACGTCGACGTGGCCAACGTCACTGCCGCCATCTGTGCGGTGAACGTGGCCGGGCCGGATTCGCGCAAGGTGCTGGAACAAGTCTGCACTGACCTCGACCTCGGTGCCGAGGCCTTCCCCTACCTCGGCGTGCGCCAAGGCACGGTGGCCGGGATCAAGGCGCGGTTGCTGCGGGTCGGGTTTGTCGGCGAGCTGGGTTATGAAATCCACGTGCCTGCACGCCACGGCCTGGCGCTCTGGGATGCATTGATGGAGGCCGGCAAGGCGTTCGATATTCGCCCGTTCGGTGTCGAAACCCAACGCCTGCTGCGCCTGGAAAAAGGCCACGTGATCATCAGCCAGGACACCGACGGCATGACCCACCCGGCAGAAATCGACATGGGCTGGGCGGTAAGCCGCAACAAGCCGTTTTTCGTCGGCCGCCGTTCGGTGGACATCCTCGAAGCCCAGCAGCTGAAACGCAAACTGGTGGGTTTCACCTTGCCCAAGGGCAGCGTGCAACCGCTGGAAGGCCACCTGGTGCTCGACGGCCCGGACATCAGCGGTAACGTCACCTCGTGCGAATACTCTGCAACGCTGGGCCGCATCATCGGCCTGGCCTACGCCGGGATCGAACAGAGCACACCGGGGCAGCGCATCCCGATCCGCGTCGAAGGCGGCATCGTCGTCCAGGCCGAGGTGGTGCCACTGCCGTTTTTCGACCCCACCAACCAACGCCAGGAGGGTTAAGCCATGACCAGTCTGAAAGCCCACGAACTCTTCACGCCGCCCTGCCACCTGGTTGACCAGACCGATCTGCCCCGGGTCGGCTTTCGCGGCGCGCAAAGCGCCGAGTACCTCAGCGCACGCGGTTTCACCCTGCCCGCCGCCCCCAACCAGGCCACCCCGCAAGCGGACGGCAGCTGGGTGGCGCGCCTGTCGCAGACCGAATACCTGTTGTTGGGTAGCCCACAGGATCAGGGCCAGCGCATCGCCGATGAAGAGGCCCGCTGGGAGCTGGACCACCGCGCCAACTACCTGCTGCCGCGCCAGGACAGCCACGCCTGTGTGTTGCTCAGCGGCACGGTGATTGCCCACGTGATGGCCAAGCTCTGCGGGGTCGATCTCGGTTTCCCGGCCTTCCAGCCGGGAGCGGTGGCGCAGACGTCAGTGGCGCGGGTGAATGCGCTTGTGATCCACACCGGGAGTGTGGAGGCACCGGCGCTGCATATCCTCTGGGATCGCGCGTCGAAGGAATACTTCGTCGGTGCATTGCTGGATGCATTGGGCGAGTTTGGCGGGGCCACTCTGCTCAGCGCATGAAGCTGGCTTGAAGTCGATCTCGGTCCAACCTGTGGGAGCGGTGTGTCAGTCAGTACCTATTGGGCTGAGACACCGCATTCGCGAGCAAGCCCGCTGCCACATTCTCGAGGCTGTGGTGTGAGCAAAGGTCAGTCGGTGTAGCCCAACCGCGCCGCCCTGGCCTTCTGGGTATGTTGACGTGTCGCCAGGCAGTAATACAGCGGGCACGTCACCACCAACCCCACCAGCCACGACAGGTCCGCGCCGTCCACCAGATTGGCCCACGGCCCCACGTACAGCGATGTATTGGCAAACGGCAGCTGGACAATGATGCCGATGAAATAGGCCACGATCGCATGCAGGTTGAAGCGCCCGTAGACCCCGCCGTCCGCGCGGAAGATCGAGGCAATGTCGTACACCCCGCGCTTGATCACATAGAAGTCGATCAGGTTGATCGACGCCCACGGCACCAGCACCAGCAACAGCGCCAGGATCAGCCCGATAAACTGCGAGATGAAGTCCGCCGATGCGCCCAGCGCCACGAGGCAGCAACCGGCCAGGACCACGCCGGACAGCACCACGCGCACCTTGATGCTCGGGGTCCAATGGCTGGCGAAGGTCTGGATCGAGGTGATGATCGACAGCACCGCGCCGTACAGATTCAGGGCGTTGTGGCTGATGATGTTGAGCAGGA
This sequence comes from Pseudomonas sp. PS01298, assembly GCF_029959745.1. Classification (NCBI taxonomy): domain Bacteria; kingdom Pseudomonadati; phylum Pseudomonadota; class Gammaproteobacteria; order Pseudomonadales; family Pseudomonadaceae; genus Pseudomonas; species Pseudomonas sp. PS01298. Next base: position 28,966 of record NZ_JASCPP010000056.1, read on the forward strand.
ACAGCACCATCAGGATCGGTCCGAGCCAGCCAGTGGCTTGCTTGACCGCGACCATCGCTTCGGTGCCTTCGGGCGTGGCCAGTGCCGCGACCAAACCAAATGCGAACGACAGGATGGTGCCGAGGGTGGCGCCCAGATAGGTCGCGATAAACGGCCGGGTGATGCCGATATCCGCCGGCAGGTAGCGCGAATAGTCACTGGTGTAGGGCGAAAAGCTGATCTGCCAGATCACTCCCAGCGACACCGTGGCCAGCCAGCCGGCGGCGTTGAAACCGCCACGGGTGAGGAAGTCCGCTGGCAGGTCATGGGCGAAGATGTAGATGAAACCGGCGAGCAGCGCGCTGCCCATCACCCAAGTGCCGATGCGGTTGAGGCTGTGGATGAAGCGGTAGCCGATCACGCCGATGGCGGTAGCGCTGAGCGCGCCGATCAGAATGCTCGCCGGCACCGGCACCGCGGGCACGATGCCGACGATGGATTTGCCGGCCAGCACGATGTTGGAAATGAAAAAGCCGATGTAGATCAGCGCCGCGAAGAACACGATCAGCAGTGCGCCGTAACGGCCGAACTGGCCCCGGCTCTGCACCATCTGCGGGATGCCCATGCGCGGGCCCTGGGCCGACGCGAGGGCAATCACGATACCGCCGAGCAGATGCCCGAGGGCAATCGCCAACAGCCCCCACACCAGGTTGAGGTGGAACACCTGGGCCACCATGGCACCGGTGACGATGGGCAGCGGCGCAATGTTGGTGCTGAACCATAGGGTGAACAGGTCGCGGGCCTTTCCATGGCGCTCTGCGAGAGGAACGTAATCGACCGTGTGATTCTCGATCAGGGGATCTTGCCGGGACATCTGGGGCATGGAAATGGACTCGCGTTTGTCTGATCTTATAGTTGTTTGACGCCATACCGGGGGCGCATCGTGGCGGCCCCTCAGATGAACACCATATTATGGTATTCCAATATTTTCACAAGACTGATCCGTAGTCTCCGCGCGCATCTGATCCGCAAGTGTGCCACATGGCCCTCGGCGTTTTCGCGCCTTTAACCCCGTATTTATTGGTTATAAGACCAAAGGTTGACGTTTATCGGCTGCCTGAAAAAGCAGTTGCATCGATTGTATTACGGTATACCATCAGACCTACAAACTCATAAAAAACCGCTTTACCGCCAGAGGACCGTCCCATGATCGATGCCGCTATCTACAAACAAGTGATGGGTTCGTTTCCGTCCGGGGTCACCGTGATCACCACGCTCGATGACGACGGGCAAATCGTCGGGCTGACCGCCAGTGCCTTCAGTTCGTTGTCGATGGACCCCGCGCTGGTGCTGTTCTGCCCCAACTACAGCTCCGACTCGTACCCGGTGCTGATCAAGAACAAGCGCTTTGCGATCCACGTCCTGTCCGGTGGGCAACAAACCGAAGCCTATGCCTTTGCGCGCAAAGGCAAGGACAAGGCACAGGGCATCGAATGGACGCTCAGCGAACTGGGCAACCCGATCCTGGCGAACGCCACGGCGGTGATCGAGTGCGAGTTGTGGCGCGAGTATGAAGGTGGCGACCATGCAATCATGGTCGGCTCGGTGAAAAACCTGATCGTGCCCCAGCAGAACGCCGGGCCACTGGTGTATTGCCACGGCAAGATGGGCGCCCTGCCCCTGGTTGCCTGATTAATTCCGATACACCACAGTGCCTGCATCGCAGCCAAGCCAGCGCCCACAGCTGAATGCATTTCAACGGTGGGCGCTGGCTTGCCTGCGATAGCGGCGGTCAGGTACGGAAGCGGCTGACCAACTGGTTCAAGGTCTGCGACAACGCGGTCAATTGCTGCGCATCGCCACGTGTGGAGTCGGCCAGGCTCGCCACCAACTGTGCATCCGCGTGAATCTGGCTGATATGCCGGTTGATGTCTTCGGCCACCTGGTGCTGTTCTTCGGCGGCGGTAGCGATTTGCGTGTTCATGTCGCGGATGACGTCCACCGACTCACGAATCAAGCCAAAGCTGGCGCGCGCATCGTTGATCGACACCACGGTTTCCTGGGACACCTCAAGGCTGGCATGCATCTGCTTGCCCATCTGATGGGTGCGCCGCGCCAGATTGCCAAGCAGTCCGTCGATTTCGCCAGTGGAGTCTGCCGTGCGTTTGGCCAGGGCGCGCACCTCATCCGCCACCACCGCAAACCCACGCCCCTGCTCGCCGGCCCGGGCGGCTTCGATGGCGGCGTTCAACGCCAGCAGGTTGGTCTGCTCGGCGATGGAACGGATGGTGCCGAGGATCGACTGGATGTCATTGCTGTCTTTTTCCAACTGCTCCATGGCCTGGGCGGAGTGGCCGATCTCTTCGCTCAAGCGCCCGACACTGCTCACCGCCGCGTCGATCTGCTGTTGCCCGGTGTGGGCCTGGCGCTGGCCATTGTCGGCAGAATCGGCAGCCTGGCTGCAGGAGCGCGCGACTTCATTGGAGGTGGCGACCATTTCATGAAACGCCGTGGAGACCATGTCCACCGCTTCGCGCTGGCGTGAGGCGACGTCGGCCATCTCTATCGAGACTTCGGTGGCACTGCCGGAGCTGCTGTGGATTTGCGCGGCGGCCTGGCCGATGCGCTGGATCAGGGTGCGGATGGCTTCCAGGAACTGATTGAACCAGCCGGCGAGCTGCGCCGTCTCGTCGCGGCCATTGACCGCCAGGCGCGCCGTCAGGTCACCCTCGCCCTGCGCAATGCCTTCCAAACCGCTGGCCACGCCACGGATCGGCTTGACGATCAGCCCGGCAAACCAGGCGCCCGCCCCAGCAAACAACAGGCCACACACCAATGCGATAGCCGCGATCAACCAGGTCAGGCGTGCCGCGCCGGCCATCACTTCGCTTTCGCGCACCAGCCCGACAAAGCGCCAACCCAATGCCTTCGACGGCCACACCAGCGCCATGTAGCGCTCGCCCGCCAGTTCCACCTGCACCAGGCCTTGGCCGGCTTCGCTCAACTGCCGGTAGCCGTCACCCAACTCGCCGAGTTTCTTGAAGTTGTGGGACGGGTCATTCGGGTCTACCAGCACCGTGTTGTTGGCTTCCATCAGCATCAGGTAGCCGCTTTCGCCCAGCTTGATCTGCTTGACCAGGTCGGTCAGTTGCTTGAGCGACACGTCGATGTTGACCACCCCGCTCGCCTTGCCCTGGCGGTCGTTGAAGCTTTGCACGGTGCTCACCAGCACCACGTCGTCGGCTGCCCAGTAATAGGCTTCGGTGCGCAGGGTCTTGCCCGGTTGCGCCATGGCGGTCTTGTACCAGGGCCGCGTGCGCGGGTCGTAGTTGGCAAGGTTGGGGTCGCCGGGCCAAAACACATATCCACCATCCTCGGTACCGAGCGACAGGTAGGTGTAGGCCGAATGACTCTTGGCCAGGCCCTCGAACAACGCGAACAACTGCTGGTCGCGCTCGCCGGGAGCAATGTGCGCGGCGTCGCTGGCCAGGTAGCGTTTCACATCGCCCTGCAGGCTGCGCAACTGCGGGTGCGCAGCCAGGTAGGCGACGTTCTGGCTGATGCCTTCGAAGAACAGCTGCATCGCGTTGTCGACCTGGCGGATCTCGCGGCCACTGCTGTCGACAAAGCTGTCGCGGGCCTCATGGCGTACGTTGAGGATGATCAGCACAGCCACCAGAATCACCGGTAGGCTGGCGATCACCGCAAACGCCAGGATTAATTTTTGTTTTATGTTCATCGAGCTCGCCTTCCTTGTGAGGTGAGGGTGCAACCGTTGGAGAGAAAAGTTTTGCGGATATTCCGTATTATGGTATACCAACAATCAATCCGCCGAACAGCCGTTATCACTGGCAAGCTTCAAGGTGGCGAGAGTACTTAAGGGCCCGCAGTCGACAGGCCGATCACAATAGATCCGAGGTAAGCGTCATGAAGTTTTCCCTGTTCGTACACATGGAACGTTGGGATGAAAGCGTCAGCCACCGTCAGTTGTTCGAAGACTTGACCGAACTGACCCTGATGGCCGAGGCCGGTGGTTTCAGCACCGTATGGATTGGCGAACACCACGCCATGGAATACACCATCTCGCCGAGCCCGATGCCGCTGTTGGCTTACCTCGCGGCCAAGACCACCACCATTCACCTGGGCGCCGGCACCATCATCGCGCCGTTCTGGCACCCGTTGCGGGTGGCGGGCGAATGCGCATTGCTCGACGTGATCAGCAACGGCCGCATGGAAGTCGGCCTGGCCCGTGGCGCCTACCAGGTCGAATTCGACCGCATGGCCGGCGGCATGCCCGCCTCTTCCGGCGGCCAGGCCTTGCGCGAGATGGTGCCGGTGGTGCGCGCCTTGTGGAAAGGTGACTACGCCCACGACGGCGAGATCTGGAAATTCCCCACCTCCACCAGCGTGCCCAAGCCGATCCAGCAGCCCAACCCGCCGATGTGGATCGCCGCCCGCGACCCGGACTCGCACAATTTCGCGGTGGCCAACGGCTGCAACGTGATGGTCACGCCGCTGATGAAGGGCGACGAAGAAGTCCTCGACCTGAAGAACAAATTCCAGGCCGCCCTCGACAACAATCCCGACGTACCGCGCCCGCAACTGATGGTGCTGCGCCACACTCACGTGCATGCCGCCGATGATCCGGACGGCTGGAAAGTCGGGGCCAAGGCGATCTCCAAGTTCTATCGCACCTTCGATGCCTGGTTCGGCAACAAGGAAGTACCGGTGAATGGCTTCCTGGCGCCGAGCCCGGAAGAGAAGTTCGCCGCGCGCCCCGAGTTCGAGCTGGAAAGCCTGCACAAGACCGCGATGATCGGCACCGCCGAAGAAATCATCCCGCGCATCCGCTACTACCAGGAACTGGGCGTGGATGAGTTCAGCTTCTGGTGCGACAACAGCCTGCCGCATGCCGAGAAGAAGAAGTCCCTGGCGCTGTTTATCGAGCAGGTGGTGCCGGCGTTTCGTTGAGTGATCTGCAGCTAAGCGTGCAAGCGGGCTTGCCGTGGGGGCAGGCTCGCTTGCGCTGGGGGGCAAAACGCCCCCAAAAGCCGGGGACTGCCACGCAGTCAGCGCAAGCAAGCTCCCTTCCCACAGAAAGCCCGTGCCTGCAGTTGCCGCCTGCCGATCACCTACACTCATCACAGCCACGCGACATTTAGCCTCAGCCCATCATCGCAGCACCTGTAATAGTCTATTGCAGGACTCCAATGTACTAACTAGTTACTTATCTTGCTAAAATCGCGTCTTTGCCCTCTCACCTTCGAGTCCTGTCGATATGAAACGAGCATCGCGCGCCCATGGCGCCTCTAGATTCCTCCTGCTGGGTTTGGGCGTCATCATCGCCCTGCTCGGCCTCGCGCTGGCTGTTGGCGGCGCCAAACTGGTGAGCCTCGGCGGTTCCTGGTACTTCCTGATCGGCGGCGTGGCCATGGCGGTTTCCGGGCTGCTGATCGCCCGAGGCAAAACCGCTGGCGCGTGGCTGTTCGCAGCGTTCCTGGTGGGGACGGCGATCTGGGCAGTGGCCGATGTCGGGCTGGTGTTCTGGCCGCTGTTCTCGCGGCTGTTCATGTTTGCCGCCATCGGCCTGGTGGTGGCGCTGGTGTATCCGCTGCTGGCTGGCCGGCCTGCACGCGGTGCGTATGGCGTCGCCGCCGTGCTGGCGGTGGGTGTGGCGGTGGCGGCGGGCAATATGTTTGTCGCCCATCCGAGTGTCGCGCCCAACGGTACTGGCCCGGGCATCACGCCGGTGGCTGCAACCGACGCGCAGAAAGACTGGGCGCACTACGGCAACACCGAAGGTGGCAGCCGCTTCGCCGCGCTGGACCAGATCAATCGCGACAATATCGACAAACTCAAGGTGGCGTGGACCTACCACACCGGTGACGTGGCGATCAGCGACGGCAACGGTGCCGAAGACCAGCTCACGCCCTTGCAGATCGGCAACAAGGTGTTTATCTGCACGCCGCACAACAACCTGATCGCCCTCGACGCCGATACCGGCAAAGAGCTGTGGAAGAACGAGGTCAACGCCAAATCGGCGGTCTGGCAGCGTTGCCGGGGCATGGCCTACTTCGACGCCACCGCGCCGATCGCCCAGCCGACCCAGCCCAACAGCTCGCCAATCATTGCCGCCAGCGTGCCTGCCGGTGCGCAGTGCCAGCGCCGCTTGCTGACCAACACCATTGATGCGCGCCTGATCGCCGTGGATGCCGACACCGGCAAATTCTGCGAAGACTTCGGCACCCATGGCCAGGTGGACCTCAAGGCCGGCCTCGGCGATGTACCGGACAGCTACTACCAACTGTCGTCCGCGCCGTTGATTGCCGGCACCACCGTGGTGGTCGGCGGCCGCGTCGCCGACAACGTGCAGACCGACATGCCTGGCGGCGTGATCCGTGGCTTCGACGTGATCAGCGGCCAAATGCGCTGGGCCTTCGACCCGGGCAACCCGCAAGACAAGCAAGCACCGGCTGACGGCAGCACCTATGTGCGCAGCACCCCGAACAGCTGGGCGCCGATGTCTTATGACCCGCTGATGAACACGGTCTTCCTGCCGATGGGCAGCTCGTCCACCGACATCTACGGCGTCGAACGTACTCAACTGAACCACAAGTACGGCGCCTCGGTGCTGGCACTGGATGCCTCCACCGGTGCTGAAAAGTGGGTGTACCAGACGGTCCACAATGACCTGTGGGACTTCGACCTGCCGATGCAACCGAGCCTGATCGACTTCACCCCACCGGGCAGCGACAAGGCAGTTCCAGCGGTGGTGATCGGCACCAAGGCCGGGCAGATCTATGTGCTCGACCGCGCCACCGGCAAGCCGCTGACCGAGGTCAAGGAAGTTCCGGTCAAGGCCGCCAACATCCCTAACGAACCCTACTCGCCGACCCAGCCGAAATCCGTGGGCATGCCGCAGATCGGCGCGCAGACCCTGACCGAGTCGGACATGTGGGGCGCCACCCCGTACGACCAGCTGCTGTGCCGCATCGACTTCAAGGGCATGCGCTATGAAGGCCTGTACACCGCGCCAGGCACCGACAAGTCGCTGAGTTTCCCAGGCTCCCTGGGTGGCATGAACTGGGGCAGCATCTCCACCGACCCGGTGCACGGTTTTATCTTCGTCAACGACATGCGCCTGGGCCTGTGGATCCAGATGGTGCCGTCGCAGAACAAGGCGCAAGCCTCGTCCGGTGGCGAAGCGTTGAACACCGGCATGGGCGCAGTACCGCTCAAGGGCACGCCATATGCGGTGAACAAAAACCGCTTCCTGTCGGTGGCCGGCATTCCGTGCCAGGCGCCGCCGTTCGGCACCCTCACCGCCATCGACATGAAGACTCAGAAGGTCGCGTGGCAGGTGCCGGTGGGCACCGTTGAAGACACCGGACTGCTGGGCATCCGCATGCACCTGCCGATCAAGATCGGCCTGCCGACCCTCGGCGGCACCCTGTCGACCCAGGGCGGCCTGATCTTCATTGCCGGCACCCAGGACTTCTACCTGCGCGCGTTCAACAGCAACAACGGTGATGAAATCTGGAAAGCCCGCCTGCCCGTCGGCAGCCAGGGTGGCCCGATGACCTACGTGTCGCCAAAAACCGGCAAGCAGTACATCGTCATCACCGCCGGCGGCGCACGCCAGTCCACCGACCGTGGCGACTACGTGATCGCCTACGCCCTGCCATAACCCCTGTGTTCGCGCGGTGCCCCCCGCACCGCGCGTTCGGCTTTTGGAAGACCGCGCATGACCCCCCCGTCGCACTTTTTTCCCGACCGCCTGCTTGGGCGCCTGTTGCTGGGCCTGGCCTTCAGTGCCGCCCTGCCCTCCCAAGCCGACGACACCACCCTGACCGGCGACTGGGGCGGCCTACGCCGCGAGCTGGACGAGCAAGGCATCCGTTTTACCGGCGACTACAGCGGCGAAACCGCCTATAACGCCCACGGCGGGCAGCACCGTTCGGCGCGTTATTCGCAGAACCTCAAGCTCGGCGTGCAGTTCGACCTGGGCAAGCTGTACGGTTTCAACAATGGCGACCGCATCCAGCTGACCATCAATGACCGGCGCGGCAACAGCGCCTCCGAGGACCTGGTGGGCAACCGCCTGCCGATCCAGGAAAACTACGGCGGCCTCTACACCCGTCTCACCGAGCTGAGCTACGAGCGCACGCTGTTCACTCCGGCGCTGAATCTCAAGCTCGGCTACATGGCCATGGGCAATGATCTTGGCGGCCTGGACAGCGGCATTCTGTGCAACTTCATGAACGCCGGTTTCTGCGGGCACCCGCTGAACATGTCCGGCGGTAGCGGCTGGACCAACTACCCGAATGCGCGCCTGGGCGCACGGGTGAAGTATGACTTCTCGCCGTCCTGGCAACTGCGCGTGGCCGCTTTCAACGTGGATCCGGACAGCAACGGCAACTCCAGCCGCGCCTGGCACCTGGGCCCCAAGCACACCACCGGCACCGTGGTGCCGATCGAGTTGGTGTACAAGCACGCCGGCACGCTGCCGGGTGAATACAAGCTGGGCTATTACTACGACAGCTCGGATGTAAAACGCATCGGCAGCGACAAAGACGTCAGCGGGCGTGGCGGTCACTACCTGTTGATCGACCAGGCCGTGTGGGCCTCCAGCAGCTCCGCCGGCCGTGTGCTGCACGCCTTCGGCCAATACTCCGCCGCCAGCGAAGCGGCCTCGCCGTTCAGCAAGTGGTATGGCGCGGGCGTGGTGCTGTACAAACCGTTCGAAGGGCGCCCGCGCGATACCCTCGCCCTGGGTTATGGCCGTGCCGTGCCGAACCCGCGCAGCCGTGACGTGCAGGAGCTGGCGGCGTTCAACGCAGGCAACAGCTACCCCAACCTGGACAATGCCGAACAGCTGATCGAACTCAGCTACGGCTACCAGGCTACGCCTTGGCTGAACCTGCGCCCGGATGTGCAATACATCATCGAACCGGGGGCGTTTTCCGGCTCGGACATCGACAACGCGTTGGTGTTGGGCTTGCAGGTCAAGGCCGTGTTCTAAGCGTCTCAACAGTCAAAAAATGCAGGCGCTGGTTTGCCTGCGATAGCGGTAGTTCCAAGCAGGATCAACAAGCTGACACACCGCTATCGCGGGCGAGCCCGCTGCCACAATGACCTAGGACGTGCCCTGCTGGTACTCGCGCGGCGTGCAGCCAAACTCGCGCCGAAACACCGTATGCAGGTACTGCGCGGACTTGAAGCCGCACTGCTGGGCAATATCGGCAATCGCCAGTGCCTGGTTTTCCAGGCCCTTGGCGGCGGCGGCGAGTTTGAAGCGCAGGATCTCGTCATGCACGCTGCAGCCGCGTTCCTTGCGAAAGTGCGACTCCAGTGACGAGCGCGACACTCCCACATAAGCCGCCACCTGCGCGGTCTTGATGCCCTGGCACGCGTACTGGCGGATAAACAGCAGGGCCTGCATCACATACGGATTCCCCAACGGCTGGTGCAAGCTGGAGGCCTGCACATTGATCGCCTCCGGTGGCACCAGGATCTGCGTACCGGTGCAGGGCTTGCCGTGCAGCATCTGGTGCAGCAATGCCGCCGCCGTGCGCCCCATGGTTTCGGTGCCCTGGATCACTGAGCTGAGCGGCACCCGCGTGAGGGTGCGGGTCAGCGGGTCGTTGTCGATGCCGATCAACGCCACTTCCTCCGGCACCGCGATGCCGGCAGTCAAACAGGCTTGCAGCAATTGCCGCGCGCGCGCGTCGGTGACGGCGATGATGCCGATCGGCTTGGGCAGGCTCTGCAGCCAGGCGATCTGCTGCTCCACTGCGCTGTCCCACAGCGGCGCGCTGGTTCCCAAACCGCGATAGACCTCGACGTGCAAGCCGTCCCGCTGCAGCAGCAAGCGAAAGGCTTTCTCGCGCTCCTGCGCCCAGCGATTGGCCTGTGCCTCGGGCAGGCTGAAACAGGCAAACCGGGTCAGGCCGGCCTCGATCAGGTGTTCGTAGGCCAGTTTCATCAGCGCATGGTTGTCAGTGGCCACGTAAGGAATGCCGGTGGGATAAGCACGCGCATCCTGGTAGGAGCCGCCCACCGCCACCACCGGCAGCTTGATATTGGCCAGTGCTTCGCCAATCAACGGGTCGTCGAAGTCAGCGATGATGCCGTCCCCCTGCCAGCGCTCGATGCCCTTGAGGCGGCACAGGAAGTCTTCTTCAAGGAACAGATCCCAGGACGCGCGGGTGCTGCTCAAGTAATTGCCGATGCCGGTGATGATGCCCCGGTCGTAGATCTTGCTGCCGTTGAACAGCAAGGCAATGCGGTGCACGGGCGGTAGGGTTTTCATTGTTTTTGTCCGAAGGCCAGTCGCTACAGACTAGCCCCCGCCACTCAAAATCGCACCACACCTTGATGATTTTCATAATCGGCAGGCCAGGTGCCGTTGCTAGTATCCAGACACCGCCAAGAACAATAAGGAAAACGCCATGACGTACTTCCCCGGTGTCGAGAAGGTTCGCTTCGAAGGCCCCGACAGCGATGCTCCCCTCGCCTTTCGCCATTACGACGCCAACAAGCTGATCCTCGGCAAACCCATGCGCGAGCACCTGCGTATGGCAGCCTGCTATTGGCACACCTTCGTGTGGCCGGGGGCCGACATGTTTGGCGTGGGCACCTTCAAGCGCCCGTGGCAGCGCAGCGCAGACCCAATGGAACTGGCCATCGGCAAGGCGCAGGCGGCGTTCGAGTTTTTCTCCAAGCTGGGCATCGACTACTACAGCTTTCACGACACCGACGTGGCGCCGGAAGGCAGCTCGCTGAAGGAGTACCGCAACCACTTCGCGCAGATGGTCGATCAGCTCGAGCGCCATCAGGAAGAGACTGGCATCCGCCTGCTGTGGGGCACCGCCAACTGCTTCAGCAACCCACGGTTTGCCGCCGGCGCCGCCAGCAACCCCGACCCGCAAGTGTTTGCCTACGCCGCCGCGCAGGTGTTCAGTGCGATGAACGCCACGCTGCGGCTGAAGGGGTCCAACTATGTGCTGTGGGGTGGCCGCGAGGGCTATGAAACCCTGCTCAACACCGACCTCAAACGCGAGCGCGAGCAACTCGGGCGCTTTATGCGCATGGTGGTGGAGCACAAGCACAAGATCGGCTTCAAGGGCGACCTGCTGATCGAGCCCAAGCCTCAGGAGCCGACCAAGCACCAGTACGATTACGACAGCGCCACGGTGTTCGGCTTCCTGCATGAATACGGCCTGGAACACGAGATCAAGGTCAACATCGAGGCCAACCACGCGACCCTGGCCGGGCACAGCTTTCATCATGAGATTGCCACCGCAGTGTCGCTGGGCATCTTCGGCAGCATCGACGCCAATCGCGGCGATCCGCAGAACGGCTGGGACACCGACCAGTTCCCCAACAGCGTCGAGGAGATGACACTCGCCACTTATGAAATCCTCAAGGCCGGGGGCTTCAAGAATGGCGGCTACAACTTCGACTCCAAGGTGCGCCGGCAGAGCCTGGACGACATCGACCTGTTCCACGGCCACGTCGCGGCGATGGATGTGCTCGCCCTGGCACTGGAGCGTGCAGCGGCGATGGTGCAGAACGACCGCCTGCAGCAGTTCAAGGACCAGCGCTATGCCGGTTGGCAGCAGCCGCTGGGCAAAGCCGTACTGGCGGGCGAGTTCAGCCTGGCGTCACTGGCCGAGCATGCCTTTGAGCACGAGCTGAACCCGCAGGCGGTGAGCGGCCGGCAGGAGATGCTGGAGGGGGTGGTCAACCGGTTTATCTATCCCTGATGGCGAGCGGACTTCCTTTGGCTGGCGGACTTGTTATGGCAAGTGGGCTTGTTGTGGCAAATGGGCTTTTTGTGATGAGCAGCCTCTTTGTGGCAAGTGGGCTCTTTGTGGTGAGCGGGCTTGCCCCGCGTTGGGCTGCGAAGCGGCCACAAGACCCGGCACCTCGGTGCGCCAGGTTGAACCCGGTCGCTTGCAATAGGGGCTGCTTCGCAGCCCAACGC
>NZ_JASCPP010000057.1:0-40349 GCF_029959745.1 Pseudomonas sp. PS01298
GGGCTGCGAAGCAGCCCCAAAACCGCACGCTGCGGTTTGTCAGAAACAAATGCGTTGGCTTTAATGGGGCTGCTGCGCAGCCCAACGCGGGGCAAGCCCGCTCGCCACAAAAAAGCCCACTGGCTGAGAGGGTCCTGCTAGTTACAACAAGCTCACTGGCTGACGGGGGGCTGCTGGTCACAACAGGCCCACTGGCTGACGGGGGGGCTGCTGGTCACAACAAGCCCACTGGCTGACAAGAGGCCTGCGGGTCACAACACGCTCGACCACCACAGGAAACCGCCTGTGCCGCAGAATTTAACGAGAAATAGGCATGACTGATATTCCCCATTTTCCGCTGTCCGCCGTGGTCGGCGCCGATGACTTGAAGCTGGCGCTGTGCCTGACTGCCATCGACCCGAAGATTGGCGGTGTGCTGATCGAAGGCCCGCGCGGCATGGCCAAGTCGACCCTGGCGCGCGGCCTGGCCGACTTACTCGCCAGCGGGCAGTTCGTCACCTTGCCGTTGGGCGCCACCGAAGAACGTCTGGTCGGCACTTTGGACCTGGACGCTGCGCTGGGTGAAGGCCGCGCGCAGTTTTCCCCCGGCGTGCTGGCCAAGGCCGACGGGGGCGTGCTGTATGTCGATGAAGTCAACTTGCTGCCCGATCACCTGGTCGACCTGTTGCTGGACGTTGCCGCCAGCGGCACCAACCTGATCGAACGCGACGGTATTTCCCATCGGCACTCGGCGCGGTTTGTGCTGATCGGCACGATGAACCCGGAGGAGGGCGAACTGCGGCCGCAGTTGCTGGATCGCTTCGGTTTCAATGTGGCGTTGAGCGGGCAGACGTTGCCGGCCGAGCGTGGGCAAATCATCCGCCGTCGTCTGGATTTCGACAGTGACCCGGCGGCGTTTTGCACGCAGTGGGCCGAGCAGCAGGCCGCGTTGCGTGAGCGCTGCACCCAGGCGCGGGCGCGGCTGGAGAGCATCGCGCTGGATGATCAGGCCTTGGCGCAGATCACCGAGCGCTGCTTTGCTGCGGGTGTCGATGGCTTGCGCGCTGATCTGGTCTGGCTGCGCGGCGCCAGGGCCCACGCGGCGTGGCGCGGGGCGACCGCGATTGCCGAGGACGATATAGACGCGGTGGCGGAATTTGCCTTGCGCCATCGTCGTCAAGCGCAATCCCCAGCGGCCAGCCCGCCGCCTGAAGGCCAGGCGCCCAAGCCGTCGGATACCTCGCCTGGTCAAGGCCAATGGGGCGATATGCCCGCACCGACCCTGCCCACGGGCGCCCGCCGAGACGTGCCCAGCTGGCCAAAAAAGCCCTAGGCATCCGCCCCCGACCTGACGCGGGGGCGGATGCCCGTCCCACCGCGGGGCGACTGGACAGAGGCAGGCAGGGCAAGGCGCGCAGCGCGAAACAGGGCGCGGTCAACTGGCCGGGCACTTTGCTCGGTGGCCGACCGCAATCGCGTGAAGACTTGCGCTACCACCTGCGCAGCCGTTCGGCGCATGAATTGTGGCTGGTGATCGTCGATGCTTCGGCGTCTACCCGTCGGCACCGTGCATTGACCGACGCCAAAGGCTTATTGGCGCAATTGTTTGATGACGCTTATCGCCAGCGGGCACGCATGGCGTTGCTGACGGCCAGCGGACAATCGCCCGCATGGCAGGTGCAGGGGCTCAAGGCGGCGAAAAGCCTGGCGGGCTGGCTCGAACAGCTGGGCGCGGGTGGCGGCACGCCGTTGCTGGCGGCGTTGACCGAGGCGGGGCATTGGTTGGCGGCACGGCGCAAGCGCTATCCGACCGAGCAGCAGCGCTTGCTGGTGATCACCGATGGGCGGCTCAAGACGATTACCGGGCTGCCGTTGCTGGAGTGTCCGGGGCTGTTGGTGGATATCGAGCGAGGACCGATCCGATTGGGGCGCGCGCAGGAACTGGCGGCCGAGTTGCAGCTGGAATATCGGCATATCGATAGGCTGTAGTGCCTGGACTATTGCTTTCGCAGGCAAGCCAGCTCCCACATTAATATGCGGCGCGCTTGAAATGTCGGCCTGGCTTGCCCGCGATGGACCCCTCAAGCCTGCCCGAAACCCCCGCAGCCAACCCAATAACCAGCCTGAAATACGCTCCAAATGTAGGAGCTGGCTTGCCTGCGATGGGTCCCTTGAAACGGCCCCAAAACCCTCACCCAGACCCCACAGCCAAGCCAATAACCAGCCTGAAATACGCTCCAAGTGTGGGAGCGGGCTTGCTCGCGAAGAGGCCATCAGCCACCCCGCAAAAATCATCAGGTGCTGCCCGGCACGTTCGGCCACAAATCAGCCACCAGGAACAAGCGCTCGGCTTCCTCCCAGTCCTCACCGACTTGCACCATGCGCACCAGTAGCTGCGCCGGCGCCATCGGCTCCAACTCCGCGAGCCAGCCCTGCATTTGTTCCGCGCTCCACACCTCATCCGCGCGGTAATGCGCGGGTGCCAGCCATGCGTGCCGGGGCAGGGGCTGCCAGCGCCCAGGCGGGGTGGTGCGGACAAACTCCTGCCAGTCACGCTGATGCAACCAGCGCCCGCGCAAATGCTGCGGATGGGCCCCTCGGGGCGGCTCCGCCTGGCCCGGCCAGGGATAGAGCAAATACCCCCCAAGCCACAAATGCGCGTCGAACTGCTGGATATCCAAGGCGCCCAGCGCCTCACGGCTTTCCGGCCGCGCCGAAATCGGCAGTTGATGCTGGGCCAGGTGCGCCAGCTTGCGATCCAACCGGTCATGGCAGCCCGGGCCGAGCCACTGCGCAGTGTCCTCGCCGTTGCCGTGCTGGGGGCCGAGATAGAGCTTGATCGCCAGTTCCAGGTGGTGCACGCCCTCCCGGTCGCGCAGCAGCATGTCGAGCTCGCCCAAGGTGTGCCCGGCGCGGCGGATCGGCAGGTTGGCGGCCAGCAGCTCGACGCCCGGCGCATGCTGCACGGCGAACTGCCACAGGCGTTCGTAGTAGAGGCCCAGGCGGCGCGTGCGCGACAGGCTCAGCCAGTGCTGCAAGGCGCTGCTGTCGCGGTCGAGTGTGCGTAGCCAGTGTTCAAGCCGCTCGGGCGCTTGCACCCAGTCGCTGCCGGCCAGCGGGTGGCGCTGCGGCCACGGCGTCTGCGCCAGCATCGGCGGGGCGAGCATTACCCACGCCAGGTCGCGCACCTCGGGGTGGCGCAGTTGGCGGGGCAGGTTGTGCAAATCCGGGAACACAGTCATGAGTCCGAGCATAGCCTTTTAACCGCCGCGCAGGTGGCTGAGAACCGTTGTCATCAAGGCTTCACGGCGACAAAGGATTTTGCCTCAGGCGGCCTTTCGCCCATAATCGTTTCTTTTTTGCCACACCCCAAATCCCGCAGGAGCCCCATGGAGCAATTTCGCAATATCGGCATTATCGGTCGCCTGGGCAGTACCCAGGTGTTGGACACCGTCCGCCGGCTGAAAAAATTCCTGCTGGAACGCCATCTGCATGTGATCCTCGAAGACACCATTGCCGAAATTCTCCCCGGCCACGGCCTGCAGACTTCCTCCCGCAAGATGCTCGGCGAAGTGTGCGACATGGTCATCGTGGTCGGCGGCGACGGCAGCCTGCTCGGCGCCGCCCGGGCCCTGGCGCGGCATAACGTGCCGGTGCTGGGGATCAACCGTGGCAGCCTGGGGTTCCTCACCGATATCCGTCCCGATGAGCTGGAAGTCGAAGTGGCCAAGGTCCTCGACGGCCATTACCTGGTGGAAAACCGCTTCCTGCTGCAAGCCGAAGTACGTCGCCACGGCGAGGCCATCGGCCAGGGCGATGCCCTCAATGATGTGGTGCTGCACCCCGGCAAATCCACGCGGATGATCGAGTTCGAGCTGTATATCGACGGCCAGTTCGTGTGCAGCCAGAAGGCCGACGGCCTGATCGTCGCCACGCCGACCGGGTCCACTGCCTACGCGCTGTCGGCCGGTGGCCCGATCATGCATCCCAAGCTGGATGCCATTGTGATCGTGCCGATGTACCCCCATATGTTGTCGAGCCGGCCAATCGTGGTCGATGGCAACAGTGAGCTGAAAATCGTGGTATCCAAAGACATGCAGATCTACCCGCAAGTCTCCTGCGACGGGCAGAACCATTTCACCTGCGCCCCCGGTGACACTATCACCGTGAGCAAGAAGGCGCAGAAGTTGCGCTTGATCCATCCGCTGGACCACAACTACTACGAAGTGTGCCGCACCAAGTTGGGCTGGGGCAGCCGCTTGGGGGGTGGAGGCGACTGATGCTCGATCCCGCGCGCAGCTACGACCTGATTGGTGACGTGCACGGTTGCGCCCATACCCTTGAGCACCTGCTCGACCGGTTGGGCTACCACAAGCAAGGGGGCACCTGGCGCCACCCGTCGCGCATGGCGGTGTTCCTCGGCGATATCATCGACCGTGGCCCGCGCATTCGCGAGGCGCTGCATATCGTCCATGACATGACCGAGGCCGGTCAGGCGCTGTGCATCATGGGCAACCACGAGTTCAATGCCCTGGGCTGGACCACACCGGCGCCGCCGGGCAGTGGCAAGCAGTTCGTGCGCGAGCACAACCCACGGCATGCGCGGTTGATCCAGGAAACCCTGACCCAGTTCGAGCAGCACCCGGGTGACTGGCACGACTTCCTCGGCTGGTTCTACGACATGCCGCTGTTTGTCGATGCTGGGCGTTTTCGCGTGGTGCATGCGTGCTGGGATGACGGCTTTATCCAACCGCTGCGCGCGACCTTCGCGGACGGCTGCATCGACCCGCACTTCCTGCAGGCCGCCGCCGTGCCCGGCAGTTTTGCCTGCAATGCCTTCGACCGCTTGTTGCGCGGCACCGACATGCGCCTGCCCGATGGCCTCACGCTGACCGGCGGCGATGGGCTGACGCGTTCGTTCTTTCGCACCAAGTTCTGGGAAGACGACCCGAAAACCTACGGCGACATCGTGTTCCAGCCCGACGCCTTGCCGGAGCCGGTGGCGCGCACACCGTTGTCGTCCACGCAAAAAAATTCCCTGCTGCGCTATGGCGTCGACGAGCCCCTGCTGTTCGTCGGCCATTACTGGCGCAGCGGCAAACCGGCGCCGATCCGCCCGAACCTGGCCTGCCTGGACTACAGCGCCGTGCTGTACGGCAAGTTGGTGGCGTACCGCCTGGACCAGGAAACCCAACTGGATCCGCGTAAATTCGTCTGGGTCGACGTTGAGCGACCTGAGGTCATTAAATGAGTACCGTGGCTGTATTGCGCCTGCCCCTGAGCGTCGACCTGGGTGGTTTCGTCAAATTGCTGCAACGCATGCAAGTGCCCCATCGCGTCAGCGAAGAGGCGGGTGAGCAAGTGTTGTGGGTTCCGGAAACCATCAGTGAAGACGTGCGTGTGTTGTACCAACGCTTTCCCGCCGGCGATCCAGACCAGCAACTGGATATTCCCGAGCAGGCGCCGGTTTCGCGCCCCGGTTTTATCCAGCAAGTGCGCCACAGCCCGGTAACGGCGCTGGTGCTGCTGGCGAGCATCATCGTGGGCGCGGTGACCTTGCTGGGTGAGAACCTGCAAGCCATGAGCTGGCTGACGTTCCTGCCGTTTCGGGTGATGGGCGAGTACATCCAGTTCACCCCGTTCGCCGACATGTTGGCTTCAGGGCAGTGGTGGCGGTTGGTCACGCCGATGCTGATCCACTTCGGCATCCTGCACCTGGCCATGAATGGCATGTGGTACTGGGAGCTGGGCCGGCGCATCGAAGTGCGCCAAGGCAGCATCAACCTGCTCGGCTTGACCCTGTTGTTCAGCCTGGTCTCCAACTACGCTCAATACGCCTACGGTGGCCCCGGCCTGTTTGGCGGGTTGTCCGGCGTGTTGTATGGCTTGCTCGGGCATTGCTGGATCTTTCAATTATTGTCGCCCAACCCGGCCTATCGCTTGCCCCGTGGGGTGCTGGTGATGATGCTGGTGTGGCTGGTGCTGTGCCTGTCGGGGCTGGTCTCGATGATCGGCTTCGGTGAAATCGCCAACGCTGCCCACGTCGGCGGCCTGGTCATCGGTTGCCTTACCGGTTTGCTCGGCGGGTTGTACAACCGTCGCAAATCCTCTCTTTGATAAGGAAGAGCCTCATGTCCTCTTTTGCTGAAATGATCGAAAACATCACCCCCGATATCTACGAGAGCCTCAAGCTCGCGGTGGAAATCGGCAAGTGGTCCGATGGCCGCAAGCTCACCGCCGAGCAGCGCGAGCTGTCCCTGCAGGCGGTGATCGCCTGGGAAATCCAGAACCTGCCGGAAGACCAGCGCACCGGCTACATGGGCCCGCAGGAGTGCGCGTCCAAGTCGGCACCGGTGCCGAACATCCTGTTCAAGTCGGATGCGATCCATTGATTGAAATTGGTCGCGGTGCAGTCAGCAAGATGTCGGCGCAACTCGGTGAGCCGACCGTTCAATACGCGTTTCGCCTGGGCGATGTCGAGGTGCCGGTCAACCCGCTGATCGGTACTCATGTGCGCCTGGAATACCTCGGTGCCATCCATTGCAGCCATTGCGGCCGCAAGACCAAGACCAGCTTCAGCCAGGGGTATTGCTACCCGTGCATGACCAAGCTGGCCCAGTGTGACCTGTGCATCATGAGCCCCGAGCGTTGCCATTACGACGCCGGCACCTGCCGCGATCCGAGCTGGGGCGAGCAGTTCTGCATGACCGACCACGTGGTGTACCTGGCCAACTCGTCGGGGATCAAGGTCGGCATCACTCGCGCGACCCAATTGCCCACCCGCTGGCTGGACCAGGGCGCGAGCCAGGCGCTGCCGATCATGCGCGTTGCCACTCGCCAGCAGTCCGGCTTTGTCGAGGACCTGTTCCGCAGCCAAGTGGCCGACAAAACCAACTGGCGAGCGCTGCTCAAGGGCGATGCGCAATCGGTGGACCTCAAGCACGTGCGCGATGAGCTGTTCGTGGCCTGCGCCGAAGGCCTGGTGACGTTGCAGGAACGCTTTGGCCTACAGGCCATCCAAACGATTGCCGACATCGAGCCGATCGAAATCCGCTACCCGGTCGAGCAGTATCCGACCAAGATTGTCAGCTTCAACCTGGACAAGAACCCGATTGCCGAAGGCACGCTGCTGGGGATCAAGGGCCAATACCTGATCTTCGACACCGGCGTTATCAATATTCGTAAGTACACGGCCTACCAGCTCGCCGTGCATCAGTAGAAGGATGCCATCCATGCGCACCGAACAACCGAAGATGATTTACCTGAAGGACTATCAGGCGCCGGACTACCTGATCGAAGAGACGCACCTGACCTTCGAGTTGTTCGAGGACCACAGCCTGGTCCACGCGCAGCTGGTGATGCGCCGCAACCCTGCGCGTGGCGCCGGCTTGCCGCCGCTGGTGCTCGATGGCCAGCAACTGGAGTTGCTGACCGTCAACCTCGGCGACCAGGAACTGACGGCCGCTGATTACCAACTGACCGACAGCCACCTCACGCTGCACCCGACCCGCGAAACCTTCACGGTCGACACCAGCGTGCGCATCCACCCGGAAACCAACACCGCGCTGGAAGGCCTGTACAAATCCGGCAGCATGTTCTGCACCCAGTGTGAGGCCGAAGGCTTCCGCAAGATTACCTACTACCTCGACCGCCCGGACGTGATGAGCACCTTCACCACCACGGTGATCGCCGAGCAACATCGCTATCCGATCCTGCTGTCCAACGGCAACCCGATCGCCAGCGGCCCCGGTGAGGACGGCCGTCACTGGGCGACCTGGGAGGACCCGTTCAAGAAGCCGGCGTACCTGTTCGCCCTGGTGGCCGGCGACCTGTGGTGCGTCGAAGACAGCTTCACCACCATGACCCAGCGTGAAGTGGCGCTGCGCATCTATGTCGAGCCGGAAAATATCGACAAGTGCCAGCACGCCATGACCAGCCTGAAAAAATCCATGCGCTGGGACGAAGAAACCTACGGCCGTGAGTACGACCTCGATATCTTCATGATCGTCGCCGTGAACGATTTCAACATGGGGGCCATGGAGAACAAGGGCCTCAACATCTTCAACTCCAGTGCCGTGCTGGCCCGCGCCGAAACCGCCACCGACGCCGCGCACCAGCGGGTCGAGGCGATCGTCGCCCACGAATACTTCCACAACTGGTCGGGCAACCGCGTGACCTGCCGCGACTGGTTCCAGCTGTCGCTCAAGGAAGGCTTCACCGTGTTCCGCGACTCGGGTTTCTCGGCCGACATGAACTCGGCCACGGTCAAGCGCATCCAGGACGTGGCGTACCTGCGGACCCACCAGTTCGCCGAAGACGCCGGGCCCATGGCCCACGCGGTACGCCCGGACAGCTTTATCGAGATCTCCAACTTCTACACCCTGACCGTGTACGAAAAGGGCTCGGAAGTGGTCGGCATGATCCACACCTTGCTCGGCGCCGAAGGCTTCCGCAAAGGCAGCGACCTCTATTTCGAACGCCATGACGGCCAGGCCGTGACCTGCGACGACTTCATCAAGGCCATGGAAGACGCCAACGGCGCCGACCTCAGCCAGTTCAAGCGCTGGTACAGCCAGGCAGGCACGCCACGCCTGGCGGTGAGCGAGTCCTACGACGCCGCGGCCAAGACCTACAGCCTGACGTTCCGCCAGAGCTGCCCGCAAACCCCGGACAAGGTCGAGAAGCTGCCGTTTGTGATTCCGGTGGAGCTGGGCCTGCTGGACGCCAAGGGCGCCGGTATCGCCTTGCGCCTGGCCGGTGAAGCGACGGCTGGCGCCACCTCCCGCGTGATCTCGGTGACCGAAGCCGAGCAGACATTCACCTTCGTCGATATCGCCGAACAGCCGTTGCCTTCGCTGTTGCGTGGCTTCTCGGCCCCGGTGAAGCTGAGCTTCCCGTACAACCGCGACCAGCTGATGTTCCTGATGCAGCACGACAGCGACGGCTTCAACCGCTGGGATGCCGGCCAGCAACTGTCGGTGCAGGTGCTGCAGGAACTGATCGGCCAGCATCAGGCGGGCCAGCCGCTGAAGCTGGACCAACGCCTGATCGACGCGCTGCGCACTGTCTTGAGCGATGAATCCCTGGACCAGGCCATGGTCGCCGAGATGCTCTCGCTGCCGAGCGAAGCCTACCTGACGGAAATCAGCGAGGTGGCGGATGTCGATGCGATCCACGCCGCGCGCGAATTTGCCCGCAAGCAACTGGCCGACCATCTGTTCGAAGGGTTGTGGCTGCGTTACCAGGCCAATCGCGAGCTGTCCAAGCAGACGCCGTATGTCGCGGCCGCCGAGCACTTCGCCCGTCGTGCCCTGCAGAACATCGCGTTGTCGTACCTGATGCTCAGCGGCAAGCCAGAAGTCCTGGCGGCGACGCTGGATCAGTTCGACACCAGCGACAACATGACCGAACGCCTCACCGCACTGGCAGTGCTGGTGAACTCGCCGTTCGAAGCGGAAAAAGCCCAGGCGCTGGCGGTGTTCGCGGAGAACTTCAAGGACAACCCATTGGTCATGGACCAGTGGTTCAGCGTACAGGCCGGCAGCACGTTGCCGGGCGGGCTGGCACGGGTCAAGGCGTTGATGGAGCACCCGGCGTTCAACCTCAAGAACCCGAACAAGGTGCGCGCGCTGATCGGCGCTTTTGCCGGGCAGAACCTGATCAACTTCCACGCGGCGGACGGTTCGGGTTATCGCTTCCTGGCGGACCTGGTTATCCAACTGAACGGCTTCAACCCACAAATCGCTTCGCGCCAGCTGGCGCCACTGACGCGCTGGCGTAAATACGACAGCGCGCGCCAGGCGCTGATGAAGGCGGAGCTGGAGCGCATTCGTGGCTCGGGTGAGTTGTCGAGTGATGTGTTCGAGGTGGTCAGCAAGAGCCTTGCCTGAGTCGCCTGAATAAAAAACGGCCTGTATAGGCCGTTTTTTTTTGCTTCAAATTACCGGTGGTCGAGGTGTATCCGCGCCGATATCGACAGGGAAACGCTCGGCAATGATGCCGTGCGGCACGCCCAGCGGAATGGCACTGGCGGTGTCCAGGCGGGTGACCTGTTCGGCCGACAGGTGCACGCTCAATGCGCCCAGCGTGGCGTCCAGTTGTGCGCGCGTGCGCGAGCCGAGGATCGGGATCAATGCCGTGGTCGAGCGTCGCGCCTTTTCGCGCAGCCAGGCGATGGCGACGTGGGTCGGGGTGGCGTCGAGTTCAGCGGCGACGGCCAGCAGGGTGTCGAGCACGGCGGTTTCGCGCGCGCTTTTTTCCGCGTGGACCAGAATCCCCATTTTGCTGGCGCGAGTGTCGCCTTGGCTTTCTCGGTACTTGCCGGTCAGGAAGCCGCCGCCCAACGGCGACCACAATGTGGCACCCAGGCCCAGCGCCTCGGCCATTGGCAGCAGCTCGCGGTCGGCGGTGCGCTCGACCAGGCTGTATTCCACCTGGATGCCGATGATCGGCGCAAAGTTGCGCACTTCAGCCAGCAGGTCGGCGCGGGCAATGCGCCAGGCCGGGAAGTTGGACAGGCCGGCATAGTGGATCTTGCCGGCGCGCACCAGGTCGTCGAAGCCGCGCAGGATCTCTTCCATGGGCGTGACGTTGTCGCTCATGTGCGCCCAGAGCAGGTCGATGTGGTCGGTGTTCAAGCGCTTGAGGCTTTCTTCGACCGCGCGCACCAGGTTCTTGCGGTTGTTGCCGAGCCTGATCGTGCCCTCATCGGACGGTTGGGTGCGCAGGGTGTACTTGGTGGCCACCACCAGGTTGTCGCGCTCGCTGGCGATGAATTCCCCCAGCAGCTTTTCGGCCTGGCCGAACTGGTAGCCGTTGGCGGTATCGAGGAAGTTGCCACCGGCTTCAAGGTAGCCATCGAAGATCGCCTTGGCTTCATCGCGCTCGGCGCCATGGCCCCAGCCCGTACCGAAATTACCGGTGCCCAGGGCCAGTTCAGATACCTGCAGACCGCTACGGCGGCCAAAGACTTTATTGCGCATACAAGGACTCCAGAGGCAGTGATGTGTCTTACATGTTTGGAAACATGTATTTAATATGATCGCGATAATTTATACGGTCAAGAGGCTTTTTACTGCTGACATTTACTGACAGGGGGCTCTGGTAAGCTGCGGCACTTTTGTTTGTTCGGTGGGATCAACGTGTCGCGCACCACTCGTCTACTGACCTTGTTGCAGGCCCTGCGGGGCAAGAAACGCCCGGTAACCGCCGCTGTGCTGGCGGCGCAGTTGGAGGTGTCCGAGCGCACGCTGTATCGCGACATTGCCGAATTGACCGCGCTGGGCGCGCCGATTTTCGGCGAGGCGGGGGTCGGCTACGTGCTGCGCAGTGGGTTGTTCCTGCCACCGTTGATGCTCAACGCCGAGGAAACCGAGGCCATCGTGCTGGGCCTGCGGTATGTGGACCAGCGTGGCGACGATGTGCTCAGCCGCGCCGCCGCCAATGCCTTGGCGAAAATCGCCGACGTGCTCGACCCGGCCGCCCAGGAGGCGCTGCGCAACCCCACTTTACTGCCGGGGCCACCCGGGTTCGGTTACCCGGAGAACCGCGTGCCGCTGGATGTGTTTCGCGAGGCCATCAGGCACCAGGCCAAGCTGCAGATCGATTACGCCGATGCCAGCCAGACCCACAGCGAGCGCCTGATCTGGCCGCTGGCCCTGGGCTTTCTCAATGAGGTGCGGGTGATCGTGGCCTGGTGTGAATTGCGTGGCGCCTATCGGACCTTTCGCACCGACCGCGTGGCCAGCGCTCGCGAGAGCGGCGGGCGTTATCCGGGGCGACGCAGTGACTGGCTGCGGGCCTGGCGCAAGCTGATGGAGTCGCATGAAAAAGGTCCGTTCACTCCTGACAAAAACTGACACAACCCTGGCTTAGCATGGCCCTACAACCACTCAAAAAGGAGCTTTGCCATGTCCATGCCTGAATTGGCCCCAGCCATCGCGGCCTATATCGCGGCGACCAATTCCCGCGACACCGCAGCCATCACCCAGTGTTTTGCCGACGACGCGAATGTCTTCGACGAAGGCCAGCACCAAGTCGGCAGCGCTGCCATTGCACGCTGGATGGAGGACACCGGGCGGCGCTACCAGCCGCGGGTCGAAGTGCTCAAGGTGCAGCATCGCACCGGCAAAGTGCTGGTCAGCAATGTGGTCTCGGGCAATTTCCCCGGCAGCCCGTTGGAGCTGCGCTACACCTTTCGCCTGAATGAGCAGGGCAAGATTTCGCGGCTGGATATCTCGCTGTAAGTCATACTGGCGGGCATGACTTTCGACTCGCCGCTGACTGCCTACCAACACGCCATCACCCAGCAGGGTTTCGTCGTCGACGCTGCCCAGCGCCGTGCAGTGGACGCCCTGCAAGCTTGCCATACCGCGTTGCATCAAGGCCGCGCGCCGATCCAGGGGGTTTACCTGTGGGGGCCGGTGGGCCGTGGCAAGACCTGGTTGATGGACCAGTTCTACCAAACCTTGCGGGTGCCGGCGCGGCGTCAGCACTTTCATCATTTCATGGGCTGGGTGCACCAGCGCCTGTTCCAGCTCACCGGCACCCACGATCCGCTGCAGGCGCTGGCACGCGAACTGAGCCGGGACGTGCGGGTGTTGTGCTTCGACGAGTTGTTCGTCAATGACATCGGTGATGCCATCATCCTCGGCCGCCTGTTCCAGGTGATGTTCGAGGAGGGCGTGGTGATGGTCTGCACCTCCAACCAGCCGCCCGACCAGTTGTACGCCGACGGCTTCAACCGGGACCGATTCCTGCCGGGTATCGCGGCACTCAAGCAGTACCTGCAGGTGGTCGCGGTGGCGGGCGCCGAGGATCATCGCCTGCACCCAGGGGTTGGCCTGCAGCGCTACTGGGTGAATCAGCCCGATGCACTGGCCGGCGTATTCAACCAACTGGCCGCAGGGCAGGCGGTGCACAGCGGGCCAGTGTCTGTCGGCCACCGCAGCATCGCGACGGTGCAGTTCAGTGACCGTGTGCTCTGGTGTCGCTATGCCGACCTGTGCGAGCAGCCCCTGGCGGCGATGGACTTCATGCTGCTCTGCGATCGCTTCAAGGTGATCCTGCTGGGCGAGGTGCCCAACCTGAGCGCGCAGACGCGTCCGGGGCGCATTGCCCGTGGCACCGAAGATGGCGCCGAGCGCGTGGTCGCCGGTGATCGTGAGTTGCCGCAGTTGTCGGTGCACGATGACAGCGTGCGCCGCTTCATCGCCTTGGTCGACGAGTGTTACGACCGCAAGGTGCCGTTGTTCATTGAGGCCCGAGTGCCGCTGGAAAGCCTGTACACCGAAGGCTACCTGGCGTTTCCCTTCCGCCGTACCCTGAGCCGGTTGCAGGAAATGCAGCTGCAGCGCTTTGGCTAACGCCTGTACGAAAATCTCGCGCAACTGACGGATTGGGCTTTTTTAATCGCAGACTCTTCGCACTTTCAGGCGCAGATTTGTAGTTAATCTCCTTCATCTGGAGCCGACGCCACGCTTACAATCGTGACCTCAAAAGGGAGACGATTCCCTTGTAGTCGCGATCGAGGAAGGCAATGGAAACCCCGGATATCCTGGTGCTGCAAGCCAGCTACACCAACCCCGTGCACGCCGACGCCATTGGCCGTGTGCTCAACCATTACGCCGAAGACCCGATGGGCGGCGGCCATAGCCTGTCCGCCGACCTGTTGGAGCAGCTGCCGGCTGAACTGGCCAAGCGTCCCCATGCGTTCAGTGTGCTGGCGTTTGTCGGCGGTGAGCCCGCGGGCCTGGTGAATTGCTTTGAAGGGTTTTCCACGTTCGCCTGCCGCCCGCTGGTCAACGTCCACGATGTGGCGGTGATGAGCACGTTTCGTGGCCTGGGGCTGAGTCAGAAAATGCTGCAGAAGGTCGAGGAAATTGCCCGCCAGCGGGGCTGCTGCAAGATCACCCTGGAGGTGCTTGAGGGCAATGCGGTGGCTCAGTCGGCGTACCGCAAGTTTGGCTTTGATGATTCGAAGTTTGATCCGGCGTATGGCCGCATGTTGTTCTGGAGCAAGGCGCTGTAATAACCAACAGGCAAAAAAAAGGCGCCATTAAATGGCGCCAAGTTAGCCTTGGTCACAGGAGCGGAATGACAAAGGAGAGTGCGGTTGAATCAGCTGTTCGGTTGTTTCTCGTCGGTGGATTGTTCTGCCGTTACTTTCTTGAAGTCCTTGCCGTCGGCAGAGGCGGTTTGTTCGGTGGTGCCGTGGGTCTTTTGCTGCATGAAGGTGAAGTTGTTGTAAAACTCCTTCGAGCGCTCCGAGCCGCCTTCGGCAAAGGCGGCGGCGGAGGTCAGGGTCATCAGGCTGGCAAGCATCAGGGTGGAGAGTTTCATGGCAGTGTTCCCGTTAAGAGTGATCGGCATCCGGTCGCTCCTTGATCAGATTCATGGAGCGACTATGCAGCGATCTTATTAAGTGGGAGTTAACGTGACGCTGATGCAAAGTTAACGATTTCGTTAATGTTGGATTCCACGGTTAAAGCCGCCAATCCAGCGCAAGGGTGACGGCGCGCGGGTCGCCCCAGTAAACGCCATTATAAAAGCCGACTCTTTCGTAATATTTTTTATCAAATACGTTGTTGATATTAAGCGACGCCGAAACATGGTCGTCGAATTGATAACGCGACATCAGGTTGACCACGGTGTAGGCCTGTTGCGTGATTTTCGCCCGGGTGGTGATCAAGTTACCTTCGCCATCGCGCTCGCCCGTTGGCCGGTTGCTGAAATCATAAATCTCACTCTGCCAGTTCACGCCGCCGCCCACCGTCAGCTTGCGCCACGCGCCCGGTAGCCGGTAGGCGCTGGACACCTTCAGCAGGTTCAAGGGCTGGCCGGTGTTGTTGCGCTTGTCTGTGCCGTTCACCGAGTGGGTATAGGTGTAGCCTGCCGTCAGGTTCCAATCGGGCATGACTTCGCCGGCGACCTCCAGCTCAAAGCCGTTGACCTTGTTGCCTTTGCCGCCCGACTTGTAGAACTCCTCGCCGGTGACCGGGTTCGGCGCGACGGAATAGTCCCGCTCGGCGACGTTGTCCTGGGTGCTCCAGAAATAGGCCGCCGCCACGTTCAGGCGCTTTTGCAGCAGGCTGCCCTTGAGGCCGACCTCATAGTTGCTGCCCACCACCGGTTCCAGGTACTTCTTGTTGGCATCGCGCAGGCCTTGCGGCTTGAAGATGTCGGTGTAGCTGGCGTACACGGTGTACACCGGCGTTACGTCGTAGAGCAGCCCGGCGTAGGGCGTCCACATATCATTGTGGGTCTGGGAGGTCTTGCCGGCTACGGTCAGCTGGTCGTTGGCGTCGTACTCGGGCGTGGCGCTTTTCTGCTGCCAGCTGCCATAGCGACTGCCCAGTACTGCATGCAGGCGGTCGGTCAGGCTCAGGCGCGTGGCCAGGTAGCCGGCCTTCTGTTCCTTGCTGCCGTGTTCGCCCTTGAGGTCGGTGACGGTGTCGGGGAACTTGCCGATCCCGCCCATGTATTTCCAGTCATCAATCGTGTTGTAGCCGTCAGGCGTGGTACCCCTGCGCATGAAGGGCGAGGCATCGCGCTGCGCCGCCTCGCCATAGCCCATCATCAACGCGTGTTCGCGGCCGAGCAGCGCATAGCTGCCGGCCAGGTTGAGGTCGATCGCCTCCATTTTCGAGGTGCCGCGCATATGGCTGGCCCACGCCTGCATCCCGCTGCGATCCTCGTTGGGGAAGCCCGCGCCACCGTAGTACACCTTGCCGTCCGTGTCGCTCTGGCGATGGGTGTAGGCGGCCTTCACGTGCCAGTCGCCGCCCAGGCGATGGTCGAGCGTGGCGAAGGCGGTCTTGTCGGTCAGCGGCCAGGAGCTCCAGTGCGCCGCCATGTTGGTCGAGCGCGGCAGCTTGGCCTTGCCGCCCTGGCTGTTCCAGTACGGCACGGTGCCCCATGAGGTGCCTTGGACTTCCTTGTCCTGGTAATCGAAGCCTACGGCGAGCACGGTATCGTCCGACAGGTCGCCTTCGAGAATCCCGTAACCAACCGCGCGTTGCAGCGCGTAATGGTCACGGAACGATTGACTGTCGCGATAGGCCAGCACGCTGCGCCCGCGGAGCTTGCCGTCGAATGCCAGCGGGCCCCCCACATCCACGTAGCTGTAGTAGTTGTCATGGCTGCCGCCGCTGATCCCGGTTTTCGCCTGCCAGTGGGCGGTAGGTCGTTTGCGCACCATATTGACGGTGGCGGAAGGGTCGCCGGCGCCGGTGGTCAAGCCTGTGGCGCCGCGCACCACTTCAATGTGGTCATAGATGATGGTGTCGCCGTCGGTCTTCATGTAGCCGAACGTATTGAGCATCCCGTCGATCTGGAAATTGGTGATGCTATAGCCGCGGGAGGTATACGACACTCGGTCGGAGTCATTGTGCTGCACGTTGACCCCGGTGGTCTGGCGCAGTACTTCGGTCAGGGTGTTGAGGTTGAAGTCATCCATCTGCTGGCGGGTGATCACCGAGATCGACTGCGGGGTTTCCTTGACGGAGAGGTTCAAGCGGGTGGCGGTGCTCATCGAGCCCGTGGTGTAGGCGCCGGTGTGCTCGGTGGTGGCGCCCAGGCCTTCAGCGGTGATGCTGGTGGCGCCCAGCTCGAGGGTCTTGTTTGGCTCGGGGTCGGTTTCAGCCCAGAGGTCCGGGCTCATAGCCACGCTGAACAGGCCGAGCGTGAAGGTCATGGAACGGGTAAAAGGCGCGATCATCGCGGCAGACTCCTTGTCGTCTTTGCGGCCACCCCGGAAAGGGAAGGCCTTGGCTCAAAGACGAAAGGAGGCGATGAACTTTAGGCTTAAACGAGAATGATTGTTATCTTTCTGTTACAAGCCTGAGGATTCCTGCAGGACCACATCCGTGGGATTGACCTTTTTCGGCTTGATCAGGCTGAAGTCGATCAGCGGCTTTTGCGGGCGCAGGTACGGGTTGCCGATCATCAACGGGCGTGGCTTGAAGCTGTCGCTGACCAGGCTTTTGCTGCGGTCCAGTTCCTTGGCGCTCAGACCGGCCAGGTCGGCCCAGGTGTGGATCAACTGCGAGCTGCTGTAAGGGCGCTGCAAGTCGCCGGCGAAGCTCCAGTCGTGGCTTTCTCGCCATTTTGGCGAGGCGTAGGCCATGAACGGAATGGTGTACATCGGCGCCGTCGGCTTGCCTTCGTTACGCCCCAGGGTGTCGTGGCCAGCCGAATCGAAGACATCTTCGCCGTGGTCCGACAGGTACAGCAAAAAGCCATTGGGATCGGTCTTGGCGTAGTCCTTGATCAGGCTCGACACTACGAAGTCGTTGTACAGCACCGCGTTGTCGTAGCTGTTGTAGGTCGGCAGTTGATCGTCGCTGATGCCGGCCGGTACGGCCTGGCGATCGGTGAATTTGTCGAACGTCGGCGGGTAGCGGTACTGGTAGCTCATGTGGGTGCCGAGCAAGTGCACCACGATGAACTTGCGTTCGGCCGGGTCGGCCAGCGCCTTGGAGAACGGCGCGAGCACGTCGCCGTCATACTGGCGGGCGTTCTGGTTGCGGTTGTTGTTCAGGTACACCTGCTCGTCAGCCTGTTCGGAAAAGGTCGTGAGCATGGTATTGCGCTTGGTCATGGTCTGCTGGTTGGTGATCCAGTAGGTCTTGTAGCCGGCCTGTTTCATCACGCTGACGATCGACGGGGTCTTGAGGTACAGGTCCGGGTTTTCTTCGTCGGCAAATGTCAGCACCTGTTGCAGTGCCTCGATGGTGTAGGGGCGCGGGGTGATGACGTTGTTGAACACCGCCAGTTGATCGCGCAGCTTGTCCAGCTCCGGGGTGGTGTTGCGCGGGTAGCCGTAGAGGCTCATGCGCTGGCGGTTGGTGGACTCGCCGATCACCAGCACCAGGGTCGAGGGCTGGCCGGCCATGGTGTCCTTGAGGTTGGTCAGTGGCGGGATCTGGCTCGCGCTGTCGAGCATGCCCTGCATGTTGTCCAGTTGCTCGGTGTAGCGGCGGTAGGCCACGATCATCTGCCACGGCACGGCGGGTTCGATGCGCGATTCGAAGCGGTCGATGGCGTCGTCCAGGGTGTCGCTGCGGGCGATCTGCTTGACCAGCGGGTAACCGACGATGGCCACCAGGATCGCCGTCGCCGCGAGCAGCGCCTGGCCGCGCGGCAGGTACACCGGGCGCAGGCGGGTCCAGAGGAAAACCGCCACGGCGGTGTGGGCAATGAACGCCAGCACAATCCACCAGGCGAAATACTGGGTGGCGTACTCGCCGGCTTCAGAGATGTTCGACTCGAACATGATGAAGATGACGCTTTGTGAAAATTCCTGCTGGTAGATAAAGAAATAGCCCAGGCTGGCCATGGAGCAGGCCCACAGCACCACGCCGATGAGGGCAGCAAGCAAGCGAGTACGGCGTGGGAAAATCAGCAGGGGGGCGAGCCAGATCGCGCTCATGAAGAAGGCTTGGCGAAAGCCGCTGAAGCCGGAGGTGCCGCTGAGTTGGATCAGCAGTTGGGTAATACCCGAGAAGTACCAGAAAAACACGAAAAGCCAGGCAAGGCCGGCCCAATCAAAGCCTTTCGCAGACTTAGTGCTGCGTTTGAACATAGCCATCCAGCGCTCCAACCCGATAATGCTGCAGTCGACGCGCAGGGCTGCGCGCAACAGAGGCCACCCTGGAATGGGGTGGCCGTTCGGGCGGGAGTATCGGGAGGGGCGTGTGAAAACTTTGTGAGATTTTTGTAGCGGTTATCTTACAAAGCGATGACCGGGCTTAGCAGAGCGCAGGCTGTGCGCCTGCAGGCTGATCCAGCTGAGCTTGAATGATGTGCGCACGCAGGCGCATGACTTCCTGCTGCAGCAGCTCGCGTTCGTCTTTCAACTGGCGCAGCTCGTCGCGACGGATAGAGACGTAGAGGGTCTGTGGAGGACGGGTCATCTGTGCAGTGCTCATTGCTTACCTCGCAAATAGCCGGTGTGTCGCGGTGTGCCAGAACGCTTGAGTCGAGGTTCTCGGCAGCAGTCGGGACAATTCTGAATTCTTTTTGCGGGCAATGGAACTTTTTTATTTTTGGCGGTCGTGTGACTTTTTGTGTCGTGATGCTGAAGTGATGGCAACTTTTTGTCATGAAACTACACGGATCCGCTCTGGACTAACCCTCATTAGCCTCATTGCGCTATAAACTATGTCACACATTTATTTAGCAGTTAGGAGCATCAGCACATGCAACTGGGGATTATCGGACTAGGCCGCATGGGCGGGAATATTGCACGGCGCCTGATGCTCAATGGGCATACCACCGTTGTTTACGACCGTAACGAAGCATTTGTCAAAGGGTTGAGCGAGGAGGGCGCCACCGGCGTTGCCGACTTGAAAGCCTTGGTCGCCGGGCTGCAGAAGCCGCGCGCGATCTGGGTGATGTTGCCGGCAGGCGACCCGACCGAAAACACCATCAATGAATTGAGCGAGCTGCTGGAAGACGGTGATGTGATCATCGACGGCGGCAACACCAACTACAAGGATGACGTGCGCCGTGCCAAGGCCTTGTCGGAAAAGGGCCTGCACTATGTCGACGTCGGCACCTCCGGCGGCGTCTGGGGCCTGGAACGTGGCTATTGCATGATGATCGGCGGTGACGCCGAGACCGTGCAGCGCCTCGACCCGATCTTCGCCAGCCTGGCGCCGGGCCTGGGCAACATCCCGCGGACCAAGGACCGTTCCGCCAGCGCCGACAGCCGCGCCGAGCACGGCTACATCCATGCCGGCCCTGCGGGTTCCGGGCATTTCGTCAAGATGATCCACAACGGCATCGAGTACGGGATGATGCAGGCGTTCGCCGAAGGTTTTGACATTCTCAAGACCAAGAACTCGGAAAACCTGCCGGAAGACCAGCGTTTCGACCTCAACGTCGCCGATATCGCCGAAGTCTGGCGCCGTGGCAGCGTGGTGTCGTCGTGGTTGCTGGACCTGACCGCCGATGCCCTGGCAACCGACCCGAAACTCGACGGCTACTCCGGCTCCGTGGCCGACAGTGGTGAAGGTCGCTGGACCATCGAAGCGGCCATGGAACAAGCGGTGCCGGTGCCGGTACTGTCCACCTCGCTGTTCGCCCGCTTTCGCTCGCGCCAGCAGAGCACGTACGGTGACAAGATGCTGTCTGCCATGCGCTTCGGCTTTGGTGGTCACGTGGAGACTTCCAAAAAATGACCGCCAATGGCAAAAAAACCAAGGCCGAACCCGCTCCACCCACCACCTTGTTTCTGTTTGGCGCCCATGGCGACCTGGTCAAGCGCCTGCTGATGCCGGCGCTGTACAACCTCAGTCGCGACGGGTTGCTGGGCGACGGCTTGCGCATCGTTGGCGTTGATCACAACGCCATCAGCGATG
The DNA here is from genome assembly GCF_029959745.1 of Pseudomonas sp. PS01298. Taxonomy (NCBI): domain Bacteria; kingdom Pseudomonadati; phylum Pseudomonadota; class Gammaproteobacteria; order Pseudomonadales; family Pseudomonadaceae; genus Pseudomonas; species Pseudomonas sp. PS01298. Next base: position 20,343 of record NZ_JASCPP010000057.1, read on the forward strand.
CCGACTTCGCCAAGAAGCTCGAGGATTTCATTCGCACCGAGGCCGCCAGCAAGGTCAAGGGCAATGGCGATAACGCCCTCGACCCGCAACTGTGGGCGCAACTGGCCAAGGGCATCAGCTACGTCGAGGGGGATTTTCTCGACGACAGCACCTACGCCGACATCGGCAAGAAAATTGCCGACAGTGGCACCGGCAATGCGGTGTTCTACCTGGCCACCGCGCCGCGTTTCTTCAGTGACGTGGTGCAGCGCCTGGGCAGTGCCGGGCTGTTGACCGAAACCGAAGACAGCTTTCGCCGCGTCGTGATCGAAAAGCCCTTCGGCTCCGACCTCGCCACCGCCGAAGCGCTGAACGCCAGCCTGCTCAAGGTGATGAGCGAGAAGCAGATCTATCGCATCGACCATTACCTGGGCAAGGAGACGGTGCAGAACATCTTGATCAGCCGTTTCTCCAACGTGCTGTTCGAAGCGTTCTGGAACAACCATTACATCGACCACGTGCAGATCACCGCTGCCGAAACCGTCGGCGTCGAGACCCGGGGCAATTTCTTCGAAAAAACCGGGACCCTGCGTGACATGGTGCCCAATCACTTGTTCCAGCTGCTGGCGATGGTCGCCATGGAACCGCCGGCGGCGTTTGGCGCCGATGCGGTGCGCGGTGAGAAGGCCAAGGTGATCGGCGCGGTACGTCCCTGGTCGCTCGAGGAAGCCCGGGCCAACTCGGTGCGCGGCCAGTACACCGCCGGCGAAATCGGCGGCAAGTCGCTGCCCGGCTACCGCGAAGAGGCCAACGTTGCCCCCGACAGCAGCACCGAGACTTTCGTCGCCCTCAAGGTGATGATCGACAACTGGCGCTGGGTCGGCGTGCCGTTCTACCTGCGCACCGGCAAGCGCATGAGCGTGCGTGATACTGAAATCGTGATCTGCTTCAAGCCGGCGCCGTATGCGCAGTTCCGTGACACCGAGGTCGATGAGCTCAAGCCCACCTACCTGAAGATCCAGATCCAGCCCAATGAAGGCATGTGGTTCGACCTGTTGGCGAAAAAGCCTGGGCCGGCCCTGGACATGGCCAACATCCAGCTGGGCTTTGCCTACAAGGACTTCTTCGAGATGCAACCGTCGACAGGCTACGAAACCCTGATCTACGACTGCATGACCGGTGACCAGACCTTGTTCCAGCGTGCCGACAACATCGAGAACGGCTGGCGTGCGGTGCAGCCCTTCCTCGATGCGTGGAAGGAAGATGACGGGATCCAGACCTACAAGGCAGGCGAAGACGGCCCGGCAGCCGCCGATGCGTTGCTGGCCCGTGATGGCCACGCCTGGCACAGCCTCGGATGAGTGATGCCGCGATTCATCCCATCCGTTTTATCCTCAGTGACGTCGACGGCACTTTGCTGCACCCCGACCACAGCCTGAGCCAGCGCACCGCTGATGCGGTGCGCGCGTTGCGGGACGCCGGCGTTCATTTCAGCCTGGCCAGCGGGCGACCGCCCAAGGCCATGCTGCAATTGATCGAGACCTTTGGCATCGATGTGCCGGTGGCGGGCTTCAATGGCGGTACGCTGATCAACCCGGATGGCAGCATCCTGGTGGCCCACCATCTGCCGGCGGAGGCGGCGCTGGTGACCCTGGCGCTGTTTTCGAGCGAGCCGGACGTGGAAGTCTGGGTGTTCGCCGACGGCGACTGGCTGCGCCGTGACTCGCCAGGGCCGATGGAGCAGCGCGAAGCTGACGGTCTGGGCTATGGACCCGTGGTGGTGGAGAGTTTTGAGCCGTACCTGGACCGGGTCGACAAGATTGTCGCTGCCAGTCACAACACGCAGTTGCTGGTTGAACTGGAAGCGCAGTTGCAGCCCAAGGTGCTAGGGCTGGCCCATGTGTCACGGTCGCAGCCGGTGTACCTGGACGTGACGGCCATGCTGGCCAACAAGGGCGAGGCGCTCAAGACCCTGGCCGCGCACCTGGGCGTGCCCCTGGAGCAGACGGCGGCCATCGGCGATGGCGGCAATGATCCGGCCATGTTTCAAGTGGCCGGGTTGTCGATTGCCATGGGCCAGGCAGAAGAAGCCGTCAAACGTCAAGCCAGTGTGGTCACTGGCAGCAATATTGACGACGGTGCGGCCGAAGCCATTGAACGGTTTATTCTGGCCGCGCAATAAAGGCTGAACTTGCGCTCATGAAGGGTGTGTCACACCGTTAATGAGCGCAAGTTACTCTCGACTTACTTCGGCATCGCCCAGGATTGCAACTGGTGGCCGTCTTTATCGAGTTCGGCGCGAGCCTGTAACAACAGGTTTTCCAATTGCGCCGGGTCGGTATATGCACTCGACGACAATTGTTTGCTGCCAATACGGGTGTTGGTGCGGTCGATGACGCTCAGGCTGAGGGCGCCGTTGCCATCGTGCCAGGCTACGCACTGAAAGGGCTGGAAAGCACGGTCTGCGATCAAAAGAGCTTCGTTGATGCGGAGCGGGGCGTTCATGTGGGTCTTCTCTCTCATTGCCCATTCAAGTGAATGCCGTTGGTTGGGCGAGCCAAACGGCGGGTTACTTGTACTGATGCACGATGACGGGGTACGGGTCACATGCTAGAGCAAGATTTTTTAACTTTCCCTGATTAACGTCATGTAAGCGGCTGTTTTGAAAGCTGAATGAAAGTTTCCATGTGGCGCAACTTTTTTCCGGCAGATACCGGTAAGTGGCTTTTTGCCCAGACTTATAGCAAAACGGTCCAAGCGCTGCGTCAAGACCTTGCTAGTGTTAGCCCCAAGCGTCACAAACCGTTGTTTTAAAATAACTTTAACAATTTTGACGCCAAGGAATAGTCATGATTGTTACACCCGTGCAGCGCCGTTTGCTTGTGGTCGACCCGTGTGACGATTGTCACGGGCTACTGCCCGGCTTGCGCACGGCCGGGTGGGAGGTCGACAGCTGTGCCTTGGAGTCCGTCGGCGATCGGTCCTGCGACGTCGGCCTGTTGCGTTTACAGCCGTATCACCTGGAGCGCCCCGAGGCGGTCAAGGAGCTGATCGGCCGCAGCGGCACCGAATGGATTGCGGTGCTCAGCCAGGACGTATTGCGCCTGCAGAATGTCGGAGACTTTGTCTGCGAATGGTTTTTTGACTTTCATACCTTGCCCTTCGATGTCGCCCGCGTACAGGTGACCCTGGGCCGCGCCTTCGGCATGGCGCGCCTGCGTGGCAAAGGCCACACCCAGGTGGAGGAGCCGGAGCACGAACTGCTGGGCGACAGCCGACCGATCCGCGAGTTGCGCAAATTGCTCTCCAAGCTGGCGCCGACCGAATCTCCCGTGCTGATCCGCGGCGACAGCGGCACCGGCAAGGAGCTGGTGGCCAAGACCCTGCACCGTCAATCGCAGCGTCACGCCAAGCCATTTGTCGCGATCAATTGCGGGGCGATCCCGGAGCACCTGATCCAATCGGAATTATTCGGCCATGAGAAGGGCGCGTTCACCGGCGCCCACCAACGCAAGGTCGGGCGTATCGAGGCGGCCAACGGTGGCACCTTGTTCCTCGATGAAATCGGCGACCTGCCGATGGAACTACAAGCCAATTTGCTGCGTTTCCTGCAGGAAAAACAGATCGAGCGGGTCGGTGGCAGCCAGCCGATTGCGGTGGATGTGCGGGTGCTGGCCGCCACGCACGTCGATCTTGAGGCCGCGGTCGAGAAGGGCACCTTCCGCGAAGATTTGTATTACCGGCTGAATGTGTTGCAAGTGGTCACTGCGCCGCTGCGTGAGCGGCATGGCGATGTGGCGATGCTGGCCAATCATTTTTCACGCTTCTACAGCCAGGAAACCGGACGGCGACCGCGTAGCTTTAGTGAAGACGCGCTGGTAGCGATGGGGCAGCACCCTTGGCCGGGCAATGTCCGCGAGCTGGCCAACCGCGTGCGTCGTGGCCTGGTGTTGGCGGAAGGGCGGCAGATCGAGGCCGTTGATCTGGGATTGCAGGGTGAACAGGCAATTTCGTTGCCGATGGCTACACTGGAAGACTATAAGCACCGCGCCGAGCGTCAGGCGCTGTGCGATGTGCTCAACCGGCACAGCGACAACCTGAGTGTCGCGGCCCGCGTGCTGGGGGTTTCCCGGCCCACGTTCTACCGGTTGCTGCACAAACACCAGATCCGCTAGGGCGGGTAAACCGAAAAGCCCCGCAACGACCCTTATCGTTGCGGGGCTTTTCCTTGTGGGTTTTCCATCCCTTGCCGGCGATGGTTTGCTTAGAAGTAGTACGGGAATTTCAGGCTGAAGGTAAAGTCCGGCGCATCGTCCGTCATACCGATCGACAGGTTCGGCACGATCGTCAGGTTGTCCGAGGCCGCAATCGTCATGCCCACGTTGAAGTACCCGGCGTTGGCATCGCTGGAGACCACCGATTGCCAGTCCTGGCCGCTCTGCTTGACCTTGCTCTTGCGTTGCACCAGGTCGGAGACGGAGAACGACATACTCATCTTCTCGTTGAGGGCGAAGGCGACACCTACGCCGAGTTGGAAGCTGTCACCCAGGCTGATCTTGCCGGGGATTTTCTGGTTGACGTTGGGGCTGATATCGCTGAACGAGTCCTCGAAGTTGTGGGTATAGGACAACGAACCGAACAGCACGGCCGGGTCGAAGGTCTTGACCAGGGAGATGCCCGGCGTCACCGACCACACCCCGTTGCCCGTCGGCAGGCTTTCCGGCACGGCGAGGTTGTCGTTGCCCGGTTGTTCGATCAGCTTGATGCCATACGGATCTTGCCCGGTAGGCGCCTTGACGCGCACCGACACCACCGCATCCGGCAGGCTGGCGCTTTCGTCGAGGAATTTGTAGGCAATGCCGAAGTTGACGTCGCCAATGGTCGGGTCGCGGGTCACCGTCCCTTCCGAGGTGGCATTCGAGTTGCCGCCGGCGCCGCCGGACTGGTAGGTCGACTCGCGGTACACCACCGGCACGTTCAGGTCGAATTGCCAGCGATTGTCCAGGTTATAGCGCCCGGTAAGGTCCAGGGTCCAACTGTCGGACTTGATCCGGTCGAGGTTGATGTTGCCGAGGAAAATCGAATCCAGCGCCAGGAAGCCGTTGAGGGACAACTGACGGGCGTCGTAGCGGGCATAGGTGATGCCGGTTTCGAAGCTGAACTTGCCGTTGCCGAAGAAGCCACTGGCCTCGTTGTACAGGTTGCTCACGCTCTGGGCGGGGGCCGAGTCGTCCTTGAGGCTTTGCCCATAGGAACTGCCGCCACCGCCGGCACCGCCCGATGCCGCCGCGGCACCGACGCCGGGCGCACCGGCCACGGTGGTACTTTTACTGAAGTCGGCGGGCGACTTGGCCAAGCGCTTGGGCGCAGGCGTCGCAGGCTGGTCTTCTACCTGTCGCACCCTCTGTTCCAATACCGCCAATGCCTTTTGTTGCACTTCGTAGCGTTGCTTGAGCTCCAGCAGTTCCTGTTTCAGCGATTCAATATCGGCGTCCGGCGCTGCATACAGCATCGTTGCAGGCAGGAGCGTACTCAAACAAACCACGGCACGTAACGATAAAGATCGATGCATGAAGTAAGCCGTCCCTTTCTAATGCGTAAGTGTCGTGGCTCAGCGTAGTTCAATAACCGGCAGGGCGTAGGCCTTTGAGTTGATCCAGATTGAGGTTTTGCGTGATGTTGTTCAGGCCGTTGTTGCCCAGCACCACGTTGAGCTGGGTCAGGTTGTTCACGAAGTTGCTGTTGCCTTGGATGATCGTGCCTTGCAGCACGTTGCCGCCGCCAATTTGCTGCACGACATTGCCTTGGTTGTTATTGGCCTGGAGGGCCATTTGCAACCCGCCATTCTTGGCAGTGACCGTGACCTGGCCTGCTGCGGTGCCGCCGGTGATAGGCTGGCCGGCCATCAAGGCCTGGCCGGACTGGACGAAGTTGGCGGGCGCCAAGCCGTTCTTGCTGACGTTGATATCGACGCCGTTGGTGGCCGTGTTGCCGTCACCGGCGGCACGTACGCTCTGCACAACACCCTGGCCGGTGCCCAGGCCGGCGCCACCGACGACCGTGCCGGTGCCGTTGGGCTGCTGGATCACGCCGTTGCCATCGTTGCCGGTGATCTGCACATAGAACTGCGGGGTGATGGTGGAAGCGTTGACTTGCATGTTGGCGGTGCCGGTGACGGTGGCACCGGCGGCGTTGGTCCAGGTACTGCTCATGACGATGCCAAAGCTCACGATTCGCCCGGGCATCACGTAGCGGCCGCGCAGGTCGGCCATTTCTGAATCCTTGAGCTCGATCGGCTTGAACGCCGACGAAGCATAAACAGGTGCTGAGGCTGTCAGGCACATGACCGTCAGCCAACCGAGAGTGTTCATCGTCTGCTCCTGGAGCGTCCTGCTCCTTATTGCGCTTCTAGAAGAAGTCGCTCTGGATAAAACCGAAGTCCATCAGTTCGCTGTCGCGTACCGGGCTGAATTCGTTCAGCTGGTTCTTGGCGGTCAGTGGCGTGGGCGGGTCGAGCAGGGCATTGGCCTTGTCGTAGCCTTCACCCAGCACGGCGAATACGATGCCGTTCCAGCCTTTGACGAAATCGTCCGTGGCGTAGCGCTTGTGGCCCAGTACGGGATCGCCGATGTACACCCAGTCCTTATCGGCGCGCTGCATGACCACGAAATGCTTGTAGCCGCGAATATCCAGCAGTACGACCACAGGCACTTTCACGGTGAGCAGCACTTGCGGAGTGATCCGGTAGCCCTTGGCACGCATGTTGATGCTTTCCAGGTAGCGCTTCATGTCGAGCATGGAAAAGCCCTGGGTACGCACCAGGTCCTGGTCGGCGTTGACCAGCATGCCCTTGATCACGTGCTCTTCATCCACGTCCATCCAGTACGCTTGGCGCAGGATGGTGGCCAGTGCGGCGGCGCCACAACTGAAATCGGTTTTCTGTTCCACCAGGTTGGCGAACTTGCGCTCGCGGATGCTCTCGACCTTTTTGTAGATCAACCCACCACCGGGCATGACCACGGCCATTTGCCCCGCCCAGGTCGGGCCGGTGAGTGCTAGCAGCAGGAAGAGGGCAACGAGGCGCATGATCGTATGACCTGTTGGACACTGGAATAAAAAAGGGCCTTGTTGCCAAGGCCCTATCAGGATCAGAAGCGAGTGATTGCTACGTTGTTCTGACCTTGGTTGTTGCTACCCGACAGAACGTTGGAGTTCGACACCCCGGAGCTGTAGTTCATCGAGTTGTTCACGCTGGCGTTGTTGACCACTGGTTTGGCGCTCCAGCCATGGCCACTGCTCAGGTTGAGGGTCAGGTTGCCCGACACATCCTGCACGCCGACTGCGGATGCAGCACCGCCGTCGCCATTACCCGAGGCGATTGCAACGCTGTTGCTGGCCTGGTTGGAAGTGCCCGATGCGGCGTTCAGCTGGATGACGCCCGAAGAGTTGTTGCCGCTGTCGTTGAGCGACGCGTTGTTTTTGGTGCCGCTGTTGAGCACGAAGTTGCCGGTGTTCGATTGTGCGGTACCGGTGCTGGCGAACACGAAGTCGGCATCGCCGGAAACGATGGCCACGTCGTTTTTGCCTTGGTTGTTGTCACCGCTCAGCACGTTGCCGTTCGCTACGCCACTGATGTGGTTGTAGGAGTCATTGGCCGAAGCGTTGTTTTTGGTTTTGTCGTTGATCACCACGTTGGAGTGGTTGCTTTGACCATCTGTAGTCGTCGCGGCAGCCGTGGTAGGGGCTGGTTGTGGACCGCCGCCACCACCATGGGGAGGTTGACCCGCTTGAGCAGCAACAGCCATGAGCGCAGCGAGAGCGAAAGCCAGTGGTTTGAGAGCCATTGTAGTTTTCATGGTGTATCTCCTTGCTTCTAATTAGTTGGTTAAGTGTTGGTACGGTCTAGCTATCGACCCAGCTCCATCAGTTGAGTCGTAAGTTCAGGGTGTTAGCCACTCGGTTCCCCACCCCGGCGCTCTGGTTGACCTGTACCACTCCACGGCTGCCGGTGAAGGCCTGGTCGCTGGTAACGACCTGGCGGCTGCCAGTGGTAGGGGTCAATCCTGAGTCTGTTGCAAGCGCAACGTTCTGTTGCGACATGACACTGTCGTCGATGCTTTGCGGACCTGCGTTGATGCTGATCCGCACGGCATTGATCATCTGGTTCTGGGCCCCGGCCGACTGATTGATGCTCAGTACACCGTTGCCGTTGCTGAAAGAGGTGCCCTTGATCGCCGCGTTGGCGTTGAGGGAGCGATCGGCGGGAACGCCGCTGATGCTTTGCGTGACGTTGATGTTCGCCTGGGCGTTGTGGCCTGTAGCGATGGCGACGTTGTTGCTCAATTGCTGCTGGTCACCGGCGGCCTGGTTAAGCATGACCACGCCGTTGTATTGCTTGCCCGAGTTATCCAGGGTGGCGTTGTTGTTGCTGTCGGCCATTGCCGCACTGCAACCCAGCACCGCGAGAAGCATCCATGAACGGTTCATTTCATCGCTCCTCCGACCATGCCGCTGATACCGTTCAGCGGTTCGAGGCCACGTGAGACCGCGCTGTTGATCGTGCCCGAGATGCCGCCACCACTGTGGCCTGGCGCACTGCCTGCACCCAGGCCGATACCGCCGCCGATGTTGTTCAAGCCGGTGATATCGCCGTTGGGCATGATGCTGCGGGTGATACTGGCGCCGGTGGTGATGCCCGCAAAGTCGTTGTCGCTGAGGACGACGCTGGTCACCGTGGCGATCTGTGCGGACGGATTGGCATTGGCGGTGGTGGGGTAGGGGTCGACGCCGCGAGTGCGGCCGATTGCGTAAGGATTCACATGGCGGTCAATCACAATCACACCGTTACCGTCGGCCAGCGCTGGAAGGCTGACGCTGGTTGCCAGCACGCAGCTGACCAGGAGGAGGCTCAATGAACCTTGAGTGTGAGTGACCACGGCACTATTCCTTATTCTTCGCGCTGACCCTAAACAGCGCTGTAAGGGATAGAGCAGAAGGCGTGCCGCTTTTTATTTACCTTTGTTATTCAGGGGGTTGGGATTAGTTAGCGGCAAAGTGATGTCACGGTTGTTTCATCCATGAAACAGGTCCTTGCACACGCGCACTGACCGCACCCATGCGCAAACGCTTCACCTGGCTGTATCAGCGGCGTAACACCTTGCCGGGTAAACGCAGGACGCCGCCCAGTACGGGCGGTCCAGCGCGTCCAGGTGTAAAAAAAATGGACACTCCACGCGCAGCGAGGCCTTCACCGGTGCGGGCCGGCTCAGCCTTTCGGGGCTTTACGCGGGATGGAATTGAGTACGGGGTTGCCGTCCTGGTTCTGGGTCAGGTAGACCGGCAAAACCTTGGGCAGGGAGGGGATGAGGTTGTTGACCTCATTGATGTTGTAGATGCCGCCGATGCGGATCGCGCCGGTGTTGGCGTCAGCCAGCATCACCGGTTTGTTCAGGTAGCGATTGATCAACGGCAACGCGTCGGCCAGGGCCAGGTTGTCGAGGATCAGCTTGCCCTGGCGCCAGGCCAGTGCGGTGTCATTCGGGCTGATCGGGCGTATGCGCGGCGTGGCATCGCCCAGTTGATAGCTGGCCTGCATGCCGGGGGTGAGGGGCACGCTGCCGTGCACCTGGTCGCTGGCAATCTGCACCGAGCCTTCGAGCAGCATCACTCGCACCTGATCTTCATACGTCCAGACATTGAACTGGGTGCCGGTGACCCGCACCTGGCCTTGGCCGGCGCGCACGATAAACGGGTGAGTGCTGTCATGGCTGACCTTGAAGAACGCCTCGCCCTTTTTCAGCGTGACCCGGCGCTGGTCCTTGTAGTTGCTGTAGACCAGCTCGGTGCCAAGGTTGAGTTCCACCTGGCTGCCATCGCCGAGCGTGACCTGCCGCAGGCCCTGCTGGGTGGCCTCGAAGCGTTCATAGGAGCTGGGCAGCCAGCCCGCTTCCCAGCCGGTAAAGGCCGCGAGCGGCAGGGCGGCCAGGCAGATCGCCGCCGCTACCGCGTAGGTGCGCAGGCGGCTGCGCGGTTTGAACGGCACCACCACCGACGTCGGTTCATGGCGGGGCAGGTGGTCGGCGACGTCCCAGATTTCCAGCATCGCCGCGTATTCAAAGGCGTGCAGCGGGTGGGAATCGTGCCACTGGGTAAAAGCCTGACGTTCAGCCGGCGTGCAATCACTCGCGTGCAGGCGCATGCACCAATGCGCGGCGGCGTCGGTGATGGCGTCATATTCGGCTTCTGAAAGGGACTTTTCGCTCATTAACTCATCCTGATTTCGCACATTCTAACCTCCCGAGGCGGACGGCGAGAACAGCCATCATGGCGATTGCACATCAATTGGAACTTATTCTCGTTTGAAAACATCAGAAAACTGAGGACACGAGTCCGTCATTCCCACAATGGAGTACGAACATGCTGAAGAAAACCTTAGTCGCCCTGTGTGCAACCACTGCTTTGCTCAGCGCGGGCGCCGCCCTGGCCGATAAGCCGGGCGCAGGCTGGATCACCATCGAGAAGGCTATCGAGGTGGCCAAGACCAAGGCCGGCTACGTCGAGGTCTACGCGGCGGAAGCCGATGACAACGGCTATTGGGAAGTCAAAGGGCGCAAGTCCGACGGCACCGTGTATGAAGCCCGCATCGACGGGGCGTCCGGCAACATCCTGCGCGACCAGAAAGACTGATATACCCGCCGGGAGCCTGTTCAGGCTCCCGTCTCCAGCCTGCGCCCCAGGTCACTGATGATGCAGGTCACCGAGTCGGCATTGGCCAGGATCGTGTCGATCCGCTTGTCGGCATCGCTCATGAAAATATCCCGGGCCTGCGCAAGGCTGCGCGCACCGGTGGCGCTCAGCACTTTATCCTTGAGAATCCGGGTGCCATTGTGGCTGCCGAAATCCTCCCATTCCTGGCTGAACTCATCCCACACCTTGAACAGGATGCTGGCCGGTGTAGAGATCGAGAAGGCGGTCTGGCGCAGGTCGTCGAGTTCGGTCTTCATCTGCCAGGCACCGCTGGCCTTGACGTTGATCAGGTCCGGGAACGGTCGCATGCTGTCCAGGTAAGCCAGGTCTTCGGTCAGGGACTTGAGGTGGGATATCTCGTGGATCAACACGGTTGCCCGCGCGTGGGCGGAAATGTCGAACGGTGCGTTCAAGCGGTTCTGATAGACGTCCATGTGCGGGTCGAAAAAACGGTCCAGCAAGTAAATCTTGTGGTCGTGGTCTTCGGGCACGACAAAGGCAAACGTGGTTTGCGGATTGTAGCGATGGGTGCCGCTGACAAAGCGTGTCGAGTGGGCGCCGATCAGCGTGGGATTGGTCAACTCATCAAGCACCTCATCGACGCGCCGCTCGACCCTTTGCACCTGCGCGGGCGTCATCGTGACCACGCCGAACAACTCACCAAAGAACTGCCCGAGCCGGCTGTTGGGATCGCGCAGCGGCTTGAAGTGCAGGAGGTTGCGCTTGCAGTTGACCGCATAGTACGTCGCGACGTTGAGCGCCTCGTCAATGCACTGCGCCTTCCAACTGGATAACGCCTCGATTTCCTGCAGGCCCACCGCTTCGATATTGATCGCGTCGCGTTCGGCCGCCAGCGTGTAGAGCTTGCCGGTAAAGCGACTCAGGACCTTGCCGTAGCGCGGGTGGCGCCGGTTGAAATCCAGCGTCCAGACGCCCTGGGCATCGCATTGCACATAGGGGCCGTGCAGGTCGCCTATGCTCAGGCGCCAGTGCTCTCCTGCTGGTTTGACCGGGTACACCTTGCCTGCCAATGGCACGAAATGATGCTCACCGCTTGCATCCCGGTAGGGAAGGGTCAGCGCACGAAGCTCCAGTTCGCCCAGGGCAAAATCGTGGGTTTCAAACGCTTGCAGTTGCGTACGCAAGGGCCCGGTGAGGTCCAGGTCGGCCAGCGTCAGTTCGCCCGACGACGGCCTGACCTGGCTCTGTATAGCCGGGGCCTGGGGCAGCAGTCTATCCACCTCCTTGCGCAGTGACGCCAGTTGCGCCACGCCACACACAAAGGCCCTGAGCGCGTGTTGCCAACGGTGTTGCTGCAAGTCCTCGGCGGAGATTTTGAATTGCTGGTAGCTGCGCCATACCACCAGCGGGTAGGCCAGCTTTCCGGCCATGAACTGCAAGCCCTTGGGGATGCCCTCGGTGAACAGGCTGGTGATGGCGTCCCATTGTGCCTCGCACGCGGGGGAAAACTGCGTGTCGAGCATCTGCTGCAGCATCTGGAGGTTGTCCTGATACAGCCGGCCCAGCACATTGCCGTCGATGGTCGCGGCACCGAGGCGGATTTCCGAGAACCCACGGCCCCAACGCTCGCCGAGCAAATTGCGGTAGGTGGCCTGATGGGGCTCCTGCATCTGGCCGACGACCCAGTCCTGCAGGGTGCCGGGGCTGGTGATCGCGTTGACCAGGGCGGCTTCATGCGCGTATTCCTTCAGCAGGTGCTTGGGGCTGTAGGGCGCGTACAGGATCAGGGGCCCGGCAGTTCCAGTTTTCGCCCCGATCAGGTAGCAGCCCAGGGCTTTGACCGGTGCTGCGCCCGGGGTGGCGATCAGCTCGAGCGGGCGAATGGTTGCATTGACGCCCGCCACCGCGTTGCGCGCCACGGCATCCGGCATATCAAAGATTTGCTGGATGTAGCTCCAGGCTGATGCGGACAATCGCTCCTCGAGGGTTTGTTCATGGGCGTATTGCAGCAACTGCCAGGGCAACTGCCGACAGAACAGTTGGCGCCGCTGGCGGCTGTCCTCGGTGTCACTTGCGAGGAGCGTCGTGAGTTTCTTCTGATAAAGGTTTTTCAACCCCACTTGCCGAACCAGTTGCACCACGGCGTTGCCGTCCAGTTCCGCCGGTAATGGCGTGGCGGTCCGCGAACGCGGGCGGATATCGTCACCATTCAACTGGGGCAAGTGCCGCAGCGCGAAGTCCACGAGGGTCTGGACATTGCCCGTAAGGTCGATACGACCGGGGATCAAGATGCCTTCCGGGTTGATCACCTGCCCCGGAAAGCGCTTGCTGAGCAGGTCCGAGAGGAGGGGCAGGACCTCATTGCGCAAGGGCGTGATGCCATGCAGGTAGTCGCGTTCGTCCGGTGCGCTGACGCGATACTGTTCCAACAACTCGGCCTGCAGGATCTGCTCGCGGGGTGCTGCCATGCCCAGCCACACCGGCAATGCCTGCTGGTAAGTGATGGCCTTCGCGATTGCGATGGCGCGCGGCAGGTTGGTCGGCGGTGGCCGTCGGATCAGGTTGTCCATGCAGTCCTGAAAGCGCTCTGCGCTCAATCGCATCGAGAACAGATGGTCAATCTCGTCACGCATGAAGTCGCTGTAGGTCTGTTGCCGGTTGTGCAGCAGGTGATCGTCGATGCGTCGCAGCGGACCGAGCTGGCAGACCCGATGGGGTATGTACTGCGAGACCGGCAGGTTTTCCACCAGGGGCAGACGCTTGAGGGGATCGCGCAGGCGTCGCACCAGTGCGTCGCACAACGCCTTGATCGACCCGAATGACTCGTAGCCACTGCGCGGGGTCCATAGCAGCGCCACGCCGGAGTTGAACGGATCAATGCCGCCGCGCTCGGTCAAGACAAAACAATTAGCCAAGGCATGCGGCGTGTTGTCTGTGCCGAATCTCAAGGTCAGGCCGTACGCATCCGGAATGAACCCGTTCAGACCATGGCGGGTCAGCCGGCTCATGCCGTCGGCGTTGAGCACGCTGTCCAGCAGCACCACGCTCTCGGCGGACAGGCTCTTGTGCAGCCAGCGCAGTTGCGCCTCGCCCCGCAGCCCCTGCAACATCGCCTGGCTGAGGTGGGCCTGGTTTTGCTCCAGGAGCAGGTTGGGCAGGGTGCGCAAGTCGTTTTCGGCAAACGTGCGCAGAACCTCGTCGATAATCGCATTGAAGGTAACCAGGCCCAGGTTGTGCAACTGGTAGGCGGCGCCGGCGGTGTACGGTCCGTAGAACCAGGTCAGCGACGATTCACTCAGCGCAGTGGCTTGCCGGGCCAGGCGGGCGATCAAGTGCTGCACCATGCTGGACGACGCCAGGGGCAGGCGTTCTTCGCGCTCCAGGGCAGGGGTGGGATAGGTATTGATAAAGACAGCGTCGGGCTGCAGATCCAGGTGTCTGCTGTCTAATTCGTCTGCCAGCGCGTGGGCTGCCAGGCTGCGCAAGGTGGGATGGTGCTTGCGCTCCTCGGCCATGGCGACCTCGATGGCCTGCAGGCGCTGCAGGTGCCGCTTGGCTTTTTCCGCCAGCACTGTAGTCGGGCGGCCGTTGCCGCTGGTGACGGGATGCACGCTCCAGCGCCCGTCGGTTTCCTCGGCCAGCAACCGACTGTCGAGCATGGCACGCACATCCAGGGCACTGTCGAGCAACGCCGCCAGGTCGACGTCGCCGCCACTGCGCCGATACAGCCCCAGCGCATATTCGAGGTTGTCGAGCTGCTTGCTGACAATGTCCTCGAGTGTCTCCTGAAACACATCGCCGACCACGGGCTTGCCGGTCACCTGGACCTCATCCATGCCAATAAACACGCTGCGTTCCTCCACGGAGAGGAAATTGAGCAGTTCATCCTCGTGCCCGGCGGCCTTGAGCATGGCCAATAGCGCGTTGTCGAGGTCTTGCAGGTTCGCGAGCACCTGCAAGCCGCGTGTCTGGGTGTAGAGATACGCGTGGGTGTTGCTGATCATCAGCGTGCTGGCGAGGTCGACGTAATGTTGAAAAGGCGCATGCACCCGCACCTTCTCGATATTCAGCTGCGGATCGAAGGCGCTGCGCGCGGCCTGGTCCGGGAGGAACAGCGCGCGCAGTTTCTGGTTTTCCTCGGTGGACACGATCCATGCCTGGTGCTTGAGCAGCAGGTCGGCACGGAACTTGTCACTGATCACCCGCGCGAAAAACTGCAGGCGTGACTGCGTGTCGTCGAAGTCTTCATTCCAGTAGGTCTGCAGCAGGCTGCTCAATAACGTTGAGAGGATCGCGCTGGTCTGTTCGACCACGTTGTCCCAGCGCTGTTGGTCCTCGGCCAGTTGCTGTGGAGTAAAGGCGCTGGTGTCATGCGCGAGATTGAAATACGTGTGCGTCTGGCCTGCCGGCCAGGCCTGTTGCACATAAAAACGCAACAGTGTGTCGCGCAAAGGCTCAGAGGCAACCCAGTGCCCGCCCACGACGGTGAAGGAATTCACGCGTGTATCGGCCTGTTTCAGACGACGGAAATGAGGGTGGGCCATGATCCCGAGCAAGGTGTCGAGCATCGCGTGCAGGCTGGGGAGTTGGCGCAATTGGCTGAGCATTGCCGCGACGTTTTGTTGTTGGCTGGCGCGGATCGCCTGCTCTTGATCCTGCATCACCGCCCCCTGGATGATGGCCGTGGTCACCGCCAGGCGCGCACCGGCCGGCAGCGCGTCACGGGTGTCGATGGACACAAATTGCAGTAACTCACTGCGCTGGCTGGGGTGTGTCAGGCGCTCTTCGAGCGTGCTGATCAGGGTGGTGCGGTGGTCGAACAGCTCGAGTCCGCCGTAAGGCGTGTAGAGCACGGCCTTGCCGTCGTCGGGCGTCGGGCTCATCAGGAACGCGCCCGCCAGCACGATGGCGGGTTGGCCGCTGAGGTTGACCAGCAACCTGTCGACCTGCATGGGAAAACCATGCACCGTGGCGTCCTGGCGTGCCGCGTGGGTGGCGTAATACAGCGTGTGCAGCCACTCGAGGTCCCTGACCGTGAACCCCAGCGCACGCTCTCGTGGCGTAGGTTCCTTGCGGCGGGTCGGGCGAAGGAACTCATCGAAAAAGTACGGTGGGGTAACGCGCGCCATGGTGCATTCTCCGTTGTTGCAGCGGATAGGAGGCCCAAAGTAGGGGCTGGCACGGTGGGCAGGGCGGTAGATAACTGGCGCGCACTGCAAGCGCCCGTTGACAGCAGGCACGGGAGGCGTTGTTTAATCGGCGGTCTGGATTCTTGTTGTCTCTTCCAATTATAAAATCGGAGCTACAGATGTCTGCCCAGTCCCCGATAGTTGACAACGCAACAGCGCTCATCGGTTTTGACGACCTGGTGGGGTTGCTGCACGCCGTGTTCGTGAAGCACGGCACGTCGCCGCAAGTCGCCGCGATCCTGGCGCACAACTGCGCCAGCGCCGAGCGTGACGGCGCCCATAGCCACGGGATCTTTCGTATCCCCGGCTACCTCAGCACCCTGGCCAGTGGCTGGGTCGACGGCAAGGCCACGCCGGTGGTCACCGACGTCGCCTCCGGCTTCGTGCGCGTGGATGCCGGCAACGGCTTCGCGCAGCCTGCACTTGAAGCGGCGCGTGCGTTGTTGGTGGACAAGGCCCGCAGTGCCGGCATCGCGCTGCTGGCGATCCACAACTCCCATCACTTTGCCGCGCTGTGGCCGGATGTCGAACCCTTCGCCGAAGAAGGGCTGGTGGCCTTGAGCGTGGTCAACAGCATGACCTGCGTGGTGCCCCACGGCGCCGACCGGCCACTGTTCGGCACCAACCCCATCGCGTTCGCCGCCCCGCGTGCCGACGGCCTGCCGATTGTCTTCGACCTGGCCACCAGCGCGATTGCCCACGGCGACGTGCAGATTGCCGCGCGCAAGGGTGAGCGCTTGTCGCCGGGCATGGGCGTCGACAGTCTCTGCCAGCCCACCACGGACCCCAAGGCCGTGCTGGAAGGCGGTGCGTTGTTGCCGTTTGGCGGGCACAAGGGCTCGGCGCTGTCGATGATGGTCGAACTGCTGGCGGCAGCCTTGACCGGCGGTAACTTTTCCTTCGAGTTCAACTGGGCCGACCATCCCGGCGCACGTACACCCTGGACCGGGCAGTTGCTGATTGTGATCGACCCGAGCAAAACCGCCGGGCAAAGTTTTGCCGAGCGCAGCCAGGAACTGGTGCGGCAGATGCATGCGGCGGGGTTGCGGCGTTTGCCCGGAGATCGACGTCATCGCACACGGGCGAAGTCGCAGGCGGCAGGGATCGAGATTGAAGCGAAGGATTTGCGGCAGCTACAGGAACTGGCGCAGGGGTAGGAGGGGCTGCGCGCGGCGCAGCCCCGGCGCCTCAGTTGCGGCGACCCAGCAACAGGCCAACCACCAGGCCGAAGCCTGCGGAAATGGCCACGGTCTGCCACGGGTGGCCACCGATGTAGGTTTCGGTGGCATCCACTACCGGTTTGCTGCGTTCGCGCACGTTGGACACCGAGTCCAACGCCTGCTTGAGTTTGATGGCGACCTGTTCGCGCAGGGTTTCGCCTTCCTCACCTACCAGCGAAGCGCTGCTTTTGAGCAGTTTGTCCGATTCTTCGATCAGTGCCGTCAGTTCACTGAACGCTTGATCCTTGATTTGATCTTCAACAGCTTGGGCGGCGGTTTTGCGGGCCATGGGTGTGACTCCTTGCAGGTGAATGTGACAGTGAACAATGGAGTGCCGGGCGGCGGCAAAAGTTGCAGTTTTTTTGCCTGGACGTGCTTGCCAGGAAAATCCGAATCCGGAAAATTCGACCTACAGTGTAAGATGTCGCCTATTTGTGCAGCAGGTAATTCAACATGAGCTTCAATCTCGCCAACAAGACCCTCGCCGAACGCGCCGAGCTGGAAGATGAAAAGTCGCGCCTCTACGACCTGTGGCAAACCAACCTGGGCAAGGCCAAGGGCGAAGCGGCGCGGTTGTTCGGTGAGCGCGCCAAGCGCAAGGGCAAGTGGGCTGAATGGGTGCGTGCGGAACTCGACGGCATGTCGCCACCGGAGTTCTCCAACATGGTGCGCAGTGAAGTCAACAAGCTGATGGCAGCGGCGAAGTAAAGCCTTCGACAATTGCCTCGCGCACTTTAAGCAGCATCGGGTCCAGCTGGGCCTGGGTGCGCCAGCCCAGCTCCACCGGGTAACGCGGCAATGCCAGCGGGCAGGGCAGCATGCGCAAACCCGTCAGCCCGGCGATGGCCTGCGCGGCGTGCCCGGGGATGGTTGCCACCGCCTGGCTGCCCTTGAGCAAATACGGCAGCGCGGCGAAGTGACTGGTCGACGCACACACATGTCGATTCAGCCCTTGCGCGGCGAGGGCTTCGTCGGTGATGCCGATAAACCCGCCGGATGACACCAACACATGCTCACGGCGGATGAATTCCTCCAGGCTGATACTTGCCTGGTCCGAATCCACCAGGCAGCGGTAATCGCCTTCCCCCAGCACCTGCCGGCTCAAGCGGCCGTGGGCGAACCCTCCGGCGGTAATTGCCAGGTCCAGGGTCCGGTCGAGCAGGGCGCCGGCGACGATCTGGCTGTGCGTCTGCCGGAAGATCACCCGCAGCTTCGGCAACCGCAGTGCAATCGCGTCCATCAGACGACGACCGCAGGCAATCTCGAAGTCATCGGACAGCCCCAGCACCACCGAGCGTCCCTGGTAATGCGGATTGTCCGGATGGACCATCGCCAGGCTCTGCCGGCAACGCTCCAGTGCCTCACTGATCACCGGCTTCAACTGATTGGCACGCAACGTGGGCGCCAGGCCGCGTCCGGTGCGCACGAAGAGTTGATCGTCATACACCTCGCGCAAACGCCGCAGGCCTGCACTGATGGCCGATTGCGTGACGCCCAGGCGCAAGGCCGCGCGGCTGGCGCTGGACTCGTCGTGCAGGGCTTCGAAGGTTTTCAGCAGGTTCAGGTCGACCTGGGTGATATTTATCTGGCTCATATCATTCAGCACTGAGGTGGGCTTTATTCATGATCGAGCCTGACGCAAGAATGGGCAACCCCCCCTTGTTCGGAGTGATCGTGATGCCTGTTTCTACCGTGGCCGCTTTGCAAATTGGCTCATTGCCGGGCGGCAAAGCCCAGACCCTTGAGCAGATCCTGGGCTATGAGGACGAGATCCTGCGCAGTGGCGCGAAGCTGGTGGTGATGCCCGAAGCCTTGCTCGGTGGCTACCCCAAAGGCGAAGGCTTCGGCACCCAGTTGGGCTATCGCCTGCCCGAGGGCCGCGAAGCCTTTGCCCGCTATTTTGCCAATGCCATCGACGTGCCTGGCGTAGAGACCGAGGCCTTGGCCGGCTTGTCGGCGCGTACCGGCGCCAGCCTGGTCATCGGCGTGATCGAACGCAGCGCCAGCACGTTGTATTGCACTGTGCTGTATTTCGAACCCACCGGCGGCCTGGTGGCCAAGCACCGCAAGTTGATGCCCACCGGCACCGAACGGCTGATCTGGGGCAAGGGCGACGGCTCGACCTTGCCGGTGATTGACACAGCGGTCGGCCGCGTCGGCGGCGCGGTGTGCTGGGAAAACATGATGCCGCTGCTGCGCACCGCGATGTACGCCAAGGGCGTGGAGGTGTGGTGCGCGCCGACGGTGGATGAGCGCGAGATGTGGCAGGTCAGCATGCGTCATGTGGCGCATGAAGGGCGTTGCTTTGTGGTCAGTGCGTGCCAGGTACAGGCCTCGCCCGAGGCGTTGGGCATCGAGGTTGCCAACTGGCCGGCGGAGCGGCCGTTGATCGCGGGCGGCAGCGTGATTGTCGGGCCGATGGGCGACATCCTGGCCGGGCCATTGCTGGGAGGCGCCGGGCTGCTGACAGCCCAGATCGACACCGATGACCTGGTGCGCGCGCGATATGACTACGACGTGGTAGGGCACTACGCGCGTCCGGATATTTTCGAGTTGGTAGTGGATGAGCGCGCCAAGCCAGGCGTGCGCTACATCACCGACTAACACACGGTAATCCCTGTAGGAGCCGGCTTGCCGGCGATAGCGGTGTGTCAGCAACACTTCCAGTGACTGGCATGCCGCCTTCGCGGGCAAGCCCGCTCCCACATTTTTGGACCGTGGCGACTGTGGTCCAGCGATTCTGCATGGATCTGGATGCCAATCGCTCCAACGCCAATGATGGGCATGGACTTCACAGGCGTTGCGCTAACCCCTGTGGGAGCGGGCTTGCTCGCGAATGCGGTGGGTCAGTTAAATCACCAGCGGCTGACACGCCGCCTTCGCGAGCAAGCCCCCACCCACAATTTTTGACC
>NZ_JASCPP010000058.1:0-39985 GCF_029959745.1 Pseudomonas sp. PS01298
CGCGAATGCGGTGGATCAGCAATGAATTTGTTGACTGACACACCGCATTCGCGAGCAAGCCCGCTCCCACATTTGGATCTCCACTTTTCAGGCAGAAAGCGGTGTGCTCTGGCTCTGTTTTTGATCTTGATCTTGATCCTAGGCGCCCCGTTAAACCACGCTGGCCGAACGCAGGCTTGAATCCGTGGGTAACCCGGCAGGACGCCGGGTTAGCCGCGCTGGGCCAGGGATGGCCCATCGCGGCGGCCCACGGATTCAAGCCGGAGTGAGGGCATGCCGAGCCTAGGCGAGGCACCGAGTGGTGGGGCAAGAGCCTTTTGGTTACTTTTGGGCTCTTTCCAAAAGTGACCCGCCGTAAGGGCGGAACCAATACCAGCCGTTACCCAAAAAACGGATATTCACCCACACTCCACATCACTGATAACTATCAGACACCCCCCGCAAATGCCCCATCACCATGTCCCGAAACAACAACGCCTGCGGCGACAATGGCTTAAAGCTGTTATGAATCACCGAAATATTCACCGCCGCCGCACTCTCAAACCGCCGGATCACCAACGGCAGCAAATTCCCCGAAACCGCCAGCGCATCGACCACCGCAATCTCCCCACTGGCCAAACTGAACAGGCTCGCAATCAACCCCGAACGCACCTGCAACCCAATATTCAATTGCGCCAATACGTCGCCATACACCTTCTCTTCATTGATCCCATACAACTCCTGCAACGGTACCGAAATCAGCCGGTGGCCAATCAAGTCCGTCGGGCTGATGGACGCAAGCGAAGCCAGCGGATGCGAAGGCGCCATGATGCACACCAGCGGGCAGCTATAGCGCGCATGCACCGTGATGCTCGGGTGGTCGACTTCAAAGGTGGTGATGCCGATGTCGACGATTTTCTCCGCGACCACATCGGTCAGGGCGCCGGGCAGCGGCAGGATCACTTTCACGCTCAGGTCCGGCCGCTCCTTGACCGTCTGCGCCAGGCTCTGCGGCACCACCGACATGCCCAGGCTGGGGGAGGCCGCGATGTACAGGTTGCCCTTGGACGGGTTGGCCAGTTCGCTGGACAACTCACGCACCCGTTCCACGTTGCGCCACAGCCGCTCGACCTCTTCGTACAGCTCGCGCGCTTCGCTGGTCGGGACCAGGCGGCCCTTGACCAGTTCGAACAACTTGGGACCACCACGTTGCTGGGTGTGGCTGAGCATTTTGCTCACGGCGGACTGGGAGATATGCAACAACTCGGCGGCGCCCGCGATGCTGCCGGTGAGCATGATGGAACGGAAGACTTCCATCTGGCGAAGATTCATAAGTTAGAACACTCGGGTATTGCCTGTTAATAAAACCGAGCACTTATAGCCTGATCTTTTATCGCGCTCAATCAATAAACCGTCTTCAAATAGACCGTGTTCTTTTAACCATATAACCGCAGTGCCACATGAGTAAAAGTTAGTGTTGTCCGCTGTTTTTTCCATAGGTATGGCCGCGCAGGGCAGGTAAATTGGGCCCCGTGTGACATACCAGGCAAGCAATCAACACACCACCGAATTGCCCCCTGGCCACTCTTTTATCAACTTTTGAATAGACAAATGTTCGACAGCCACTGCCCCTGCGTTTATGTCAGGGCGCGGTGACGGCTGTTGGCTGGGGAATAAGGAATGATCAAGGGCAGGTTCAAACAGTGCAGGCTGTCGCTCGCGGTGGTGGCAGTCGTGGCAGGCATGCAGGCACAAGCGGCAGAAGACAGCGACACCACCCCGCAGTTGAATGCGGTGGTGGTGACCGGCACGCGCTCGGAAAACCGGACTGTGCTGGAGTCAATGCAACCGATCCAGGTGGTGTCCAGCAAAACCCTGCAAAGCACCGGCAGCAACGAGTTGTCCGAAGCCCTGTCGCGGTTGATCCCGTCCTTGAATTTCCCGCGTCCGGCCAGCTCCGGGTTCACCGGGATCATCCGCCCGGTGCAGATGCGCGGCCTGTCGCCGGACCAAGTGCTGGTGCTGGTCAATGGCAAGCGTCGGCACACCAGTGCCTTCCTCAACACCAACGTGACCCAGGGCCGTGGCTCGGCGCCGGTGGATCTGGGGGCGATTCCGCTGTCGGCGATCGACCATATCGAAGTGCTGGGCGACGGCGCATCGGCGCGTTACGGCTCGGATGCGATTGCCGGGGTGATCAACGTCATCCTCAAGAAAGATGACGAGGGCGGGCAGGTCACCACCAGCTACGGCCAGTACTCCAAGGGCGACGGCATCCAGCGTCATGTCGACGCCGACACCGGTTTCAAACTCGGCGAGCGCGGCAGTGCGCACTTGAGTTTCGACGGCAACAACAATGACTTCACCAACCGCGCCGGTCCGGACAATCGCAATCCTGGCGCGCCGGGTTATGGCAGCACCACGTATCGCCTTGGCGACCCGGACATCACCAACGGCAAGGTCATGCTCAACGCCGATTACGCCTTGAGCGACGACCTGACCGCCTACGGGTTTGCCGGCTACAACAAGTCCACTGGCGATACCTGGGATGCCTTTCGCAACGGTCGCGCTTCCACCTTCGACCGCGCTGCGCACCCTGAAGGCTACCTGCCGCGCCTGCACGCCGAGACCCAGGACCAATCGCTGGTACTGGGCCTGCGTGGGCTGTTGGCCGATTGGAAATGGGACGCCAGCGTCGACTACGGTCGCAATGAAATCGACCTGAGCAGCCGCGACACCCTCAACCGGTACCTGTACCGCGACACCGGCAATGCCCAGCAGAACTTCGATGACGGCAGCCTCACCAGCAGCCTGGCGGTGTACCAGCTGGACTTCAGCAACGAGTTGGCGGTGCCGCTGTTGAGCAACCCGTTGTCGGTGGCGTTCGGCCTGGAATACCAGCACCAGACCTACCAGGAAAGCAGCGGCGAAGCCAACTCCTACTACGGCACCGGCGCCGAAGGTTTCTCCGGCCTCAAGCCCGGCGACAGCGGCAGCTACCGCCGCGATGTGGTGGCGCAGTACATCGACCTGGAAACCAACCTGACCGATAAATGGCGCGCCTCGGTTGCCCTGCGCCATGACGACTACAACGACTTCGGCGGTGCCACCACCGGCTCGTTCTCCAGCCGATATGACTTCAACCCGGTGGTCGCCGTGCGCGGCAGTGTGTCCACGGGCTACCGTGCGCCGTCGTTGGCACAGCAGCATTACTCGGCGACCACCAGCGCCCTCAACACGTCGATCAACGCCTACCAGGACCAGCTCACCGCCTCGGTGGATTCGCCGATTGCACGCTTGCTCGGTGCAGAGGATTTGAAGGCCGAGAAGTCGCGCAACATCAGCCTGGGTTTGGTGCTGCAACCGACTGATGATTTCAGCGCCACGCTCGATGTGTACCAGATCAACATCAATGACCGGGTGACCCTGTCGAGCAACCTCAACGTGCAAACCGCCGCCGGCCAGGCTTACCTGGCGGCCAACGGGATTGCCACCGATCTCTACCAGTCGGTGCGCTACTTCACCAACGCGGTGGACACCCAGACCCGTGGCGTCGACCTCACCGGCCAGCATCGCTACCGTTTCGACAATGGCGGTCGCCTCAACAGCACCGTGGGCTACAGCTACAGCAAGACGCGCGTCACCGACATCAAGGACAACCCCACCGCGCTGGCGCAGAGCGGCCTGAACCTGGACCGCATCGACCGCCGCGACCGCTACGGTGTACTCACCGACAGCACACCGCGCAGCAAGCTGTCGTTTTCCACCGACTACAGCAAGGACAATTGGGGCCTGCACGCCAACCTCGTGCGCTACGGCAGCTTCCTGGCGGTGAGTAACACCGGCGCAGCCTACGACCAGCGTTTCGATGCCAAATGGGTGCTGGACCTGTCCACCAGCTACCGCTACACCGACTGGCTATTCACCGTGGGCGGCGACAACGTCACCGACGCCTACCCGGACAAACGCAACAGCCTGAACAACCCCGGCCATCAGAACGTCAACTACATCTCCTACTCGCCATTCGGCATGAACGGCGCGTTCTACTACCTCAAGGCGACGTATTCGTGGTGATGCGGTTGCTCAAGGCCTGGCTGGCGGTCAGCGTGCTGACGGCTGCGCTGGGCGCGATGGCCGAGGACGGGTCGGTGTTGCAGCGCATCCACGCGCGTGGGGTGGTCAACGCCTGCACCAATGTCGAGAACCGTCCGTTCGCCTACCTGACGCCGTCGGGGCAGGCGGTGGGTTTCAACGCCGACCTGCTGGAAAACCTGCGCCAATCCCTCAGCCAGCGCCTGGGCCGCGAGATCGGCGCACAGACCATCGCGACCAGCGGCGCCAATCGCGTGCCGTTCGTGCAGCAGGGTAAGTGCGACGTGATCATCACCGGCTTCAGCGTGACCGAAGAACGCCAGCGCCTGGTGGACTTCATCTTCCCGGGCTTCTATGCCTCTGGCGCGGTATTGCTGACCCGTGACGACCAGCCGGTGGCAAGTTGGGAGAGCCTGCGCGGTGCGACGTTGTGCAGCAGCCAGGGCTCGACCTACAACCAGGCGGTGTCCGAGCGTTATGGGGTCAATATCCTCGCGTTCGCCGGGCTCACCGAAAGCGCCCAGGCCCTGCGTGACCGACGCTGCATCGGCCAGGTGATGGACGAGGCGGTGGCGCGCCTGCGCCTGCAGGACAGCCAGCAATGGCAGGGCTATCGCATCCAGTTGCCGGTGATTCTCGAAGCCCCCTGGAGCATGGCCGTGGCCAAGGGCGACGCGCAGTGGCGCGAGCTTCTGGAGCAACTGGCGTTGCACTGGCGCCAGAGCGGTTTCCTGTATGAACTGGAAAGCCGCTATGGCTTGCCCCACAAGCATCCGCTGGACCCGAGCGAAGTCGAGAGTGCGGCGCAGGACAAACAGAGCCTGCCGTATTTCCTGCAACGCCTCACCGACGGATTTGAACGTCTCAATACCCGCACCGGCTGGAATTTTCCGGTGTTCTACGACGGCTGGACCGCCCGCCAATTTGCCTCCGGCATCGTCACCACCTTGCAACTCTCGGCCATTGGCATTTTCGGTTCGTGCTTGATCGGCCTGTTCGGTGCGCTGGCGATGGGGGCTTCGCGGCCGTTGCGCTGGCTGGTGCGCGGTTATGTCGAGCTGCTGCGCAATACGCCCAGCCTGGCGCAGTTGTACTTTATTTACTTCGGCGTCGGCGCGTTGTTGCGCGGCGGCCTGGAGGGTGGCGCGGCCCCTTGGTACGCCAACCCGTTCGGGCTGGCGGCGTTGTGCATCACCTTGCATTACGGCGCGTTTGCGGTGGAAATCGTGCGCGCCGGGCTGCTCGCGGTGCCGCCCAGCACCCGCGACGCGGCCCTGGCCTTGGGGTATGGGCGCGCGAGTCGGCTGTGGCATATCCAGTTGCCCCTGGCCTTGCGTGCCTGTTTGCCGGCGCTGGGCAACAACATGGTGCAACTGATCAAGGGCAGCTCCATTGCCTACGCCGTGGCAGTGCCTGAGGTGTTGTACAGCGCCCAGGAAATCTGGAGTGAGCGGTATAACGTGGTGGAAATGATGCTGCTGGTCCTGGTCACGTATTTCTGCGCAATGGCAGTGCTGGCCTGGGCACTGCACCGCCTGGAACGGCGCCTGCAGATTCCCGGGGGTGGCGCATGAACGAAGTGATTGTGGCCCTGCTGCCGTGGCTGCCGCTGATGCTCAAGGGCTTTGCGCTGAACCTGTGGATCGGTGTGTTGGCGATGCTGTTGGCGTGCCTCGCCGGTGTCTGCCTGGGGACCCTGCAGCGCGCCCGTTCGCGCGTGCTGCGGCTGGGTGCACGCGGGCTGACGCAGTTGCTGCGTAACGCGCCGTGGCTGGTGGTGATGTTTTTTGTGATGCACCTGCTGCCCTATGAATGGCACCTGGCTGGCACGGTGATCAGCTTGCCGGCGTGGCTCAAGGCGGTCTTTGCCCTGGCCTTGCCGGCGGCGGGCAATGCTTCGGAAATCGTGCGCGGCGCCTTGCAGTCAATCCCACGGACCCAGTGGGAAGCCGCCACCGCCCTGGGCTACGGCCCGGTGGCCCAACTGCGTCATGTGATCCTGCCCCAGGCCTTGCGGCTGATGGTGCCGCCGGCGTTGGGCCTGTACTGCGTGGTGACCATGTCCAGCGCGCTTGCCAGCCTGCTCGGGGTGGGAGAGTTGCTCAGTGCCAGCCGCGAGATCCTCGCCGCCACCGCGCGCACCGATTTGCTGCTGCCGGTCTACGGGCTGGTGCTGGCGTTGTTCTTTTTCTACATCTTTCCGCTTTCACTGCTGGCCCGTTCCCTGGAACGGCGCCTGGCCTACAGGTAACCCATGAAACGTATCCTGGAAAACCCCTTTATCGCCTTGCACGCGGTGAGCAAGGCCTACGGTGACACGCCGGTGCTCAAGGGCATCGACCTGGCCGTGGGGCGTGGCGAAGTGGTGTGCATCATCGGCCCGTCGGGGTCGGGCAAGTCCACGGTGTTGCGCTGCATCAACGCCCTGGCCGAGATCGACCAGGGCGAAATCACCCTCGACGGCGCACTGATCGGCAGCCCGCAATTGCCCCTGCAGCAGTTGCGCCAGCGGGTGGGCATCGTGTTCCAGAGCTACAACCTGTTCCCCCATCGCACGGTGTTGCAGAACGTCAGCATGGCCCCGGTCCAGGTCCTCGGGCGCGACCGCCACGCCGTGGAGCAAGAAGCCCGCGCGCTGTTGCAACAGGTGCGCCTGGAAGGCAAGGAACAGGCGTATCCCGGCGAGTTGTCCGGCGGCCAGCAGCAGCGGGTGGCAATCGCCAGGGGCCTGTGCATGCAGCCCCAGGTGATGCTGTTTGATGAGGTGACCGCCGCCCTCGACCCGCACACCGTGAAGGAAGTGCTGGGGGTTATCCGTTCGATCGCCGCCCAGGGCATGACCTGTGTGCTGGTCACCCATGAGATGCGCTTTGCCCGCGAGGTCGCCGACTACGTGTATTTCATCGATCAGGGCGAGGTGGTGGAGCACGCCACGGCCGAGGCATTTTTTGACACCCCACGGGACCCGCGTACCCGTGACTTTCTCGACACCGTGCTATGAGCGCCTTTTATGACGTGGCCGTCGTCGGCGGTGGCGCGGCCGGGATTGCCGCAGCGCTGGCAGCGGCCGAGTGTGGCCGGCGCGTGGTGTTGATCGAGGACTATGGTTTCTTCGGCGGCACTGCGACCATCTCCGGGGTGCAGTCCTACTGTGGCTTCCTCACCAGCGGCCCGACGCCGGAGCGGGTGGTGGCTGGCATGGGGCAGCGGGTGCTGGACGCCCTGCAGGCGTTCGGGCATTCGGTGGAACCGGTGCTGCAAAGCTCGGGTAACTGGATCATCCTGCTCGACCCCGAACGCCTGAAGACCGTGCTCGATCGCCTGGTGCTGCGCGCCGGCATCACGCCGCTGCTGCATTGCCGCGTCATCGCTACCGAAGGCAAGAACGGCCATATCGATGCCTTGCTGTGCAGCCATCCCGAAGGCAGCCTGCGCCTCGAGGTCGGCAGTGTGGTGGATGCCACCGGCAACGCGAATGTGGCGGCGATGATCGCCCCGCATAGCCTGCGCCCGCGCCTGCAGGCCGCGACCCTGACCGTGCGCATCGGCAATGTCGAGCCCGGGCATGCGCCGGACCGCGAGGCCCTGCAAGCGGCCGTCATCGACTACCAACGGCGCACACGGCGGCACCTGGCGCGCAGCAATGGCGGTTACTTCGTGCCGTTGCCGTGGTCGGGCAGCTACTGGGCGATGATGATCGATGTCGACCTGGTCAACACCGACGCGCACTACCTGACCCGTGCCGAAATCGAAGCCCGCACAATCGCCCATGACTACCTCGAATCGTTGCGCCGCACCGTGCCGGGGTTTGCCCAGGCGATCCTGGAAACCAGCGGGCCGCAACTGGGCATCCGCTCCACCCGCTGCGTGATCTCCCAGCAGGACGTGGTGGCCGACGACGCGCTGAGTGCACGGCAACGCTCGAATGGCATCGCCCGTTCCGGCTGGCCTTGTGAGTTGCACCCGCAGTCCGGCGTCACCGAGTACCGCGCCATCCCGCACCACGGCTGGTTCCATGTGCCGTTTGGTGCACTGATTCCCGAAGGCAGCGACAACCTGTGGCTGGCCGGCAGCTCAATTGGTGCCGACGATATCGCCTTCGGCTCCGTGCGGGTGATGGGCACCAGTTTTGCCACCGGGCATGCAGCGGGCGTGTCGGCCGCGCTGTCCAGTCGGCTGGCGCAGCGCACCGGGTTCGATGCGGTGAAACGTGTGTTAATCGAACAAGGCGCCTTGCTATGAGCCCTTCAAGACGTGTGTTGATCACCGGTGCCGGCAGTGGCATCGGCCTGGCCGTGGCCCAGGTATTCCAGGAGCAGGGCGCCGAAGTGATCGGCTGGGACCTGGCGCCGAATCCGCAGGCCGGGTTTCCCATAACCGCCGTGGATGTGCGTGACCCGGCCGCCCTCCAGCGCGCCGCCGAAGGCTTGCAGCGCCTGGACGTATTGGTGACCTGCGCGGGTATCGCGCGCCGCGCGTCGGCCATCGATATGCGCGCCGAAGATTGGCAGGCGGTGCTGCAGACCAATCTCAGCGGCGCGTTTTACAGCTGCCAGGCGGCGTTTCCAGCATTGGCGGCGTCGGGCGCCGGGTTGATCGTCAACATCGCTTCATTCATCGCTCACCGTTCCGGCCCCGGCCGGGCCAGCTACGCCGCCGCCAAGGCCGGCGTGGTGGCAATGACCGAGGTGCTGGCACTGGATTTCGCCGCGGCCTCGGTGCGCGCGATCTCCGTCAGCCCCGGCTACACCCGCACGCGCATGGTCGCAAGCGCCATCGAGGCCGGGCGCCTGGATGAGCAACATCTTCTGGCCAGCATTCCCCTGGGCCGGCTCGCCGAACCCCGGGAAATGGCGCAGGCCATCGTGGCCCTTACCGGGCCGGCTTTTCAGTACGCCAACGGCACGGACTTCGTGATCGATGGCGGCATCATGGCGCAAGGGGTTCAATAACCGTGGCAACGACGATAGACCGGCAGTGGGTCGCACGACATCTGCTATTGCTTGAGGCTCCCATCCCCGACGCGGTTTCGCGTGCGCTCGGGCGCCTGCTCGCCGACACCGTGGCGATCGCCGCGTACGCAAGGCGCCATCAAGTGGGCGGCACCCGCATCGACAGTGCCCTGGCGCAGCCGGTCGCCGCCGGTTGCTCGGTGTGGGGCGCGACGCTGCGCACCGACCCCGCGCGCGCCGCGCTGCTCAATGGCACCGCCGCCGAGGCGCTGGACTTCCAGGAGGTGTTGATCAACCCGCGTAACAACGGGCACGCCGCCGTGGTGATCATCCCGGCGATTCTGGCGCTGGCCGAACAGCATGGCGTGGTCGGCGAGCGCTTGCTGCGGGCGCTGTGGATCGCCTTCGCGGCCAATATTTCCCTGGCCGAGGCCCTGGGACGTGGCCACCGCACGGCGCAGGCGGGGTTTCGTACCACCTCGCTGATCGCACCGGTGGCCGCGGCGCTGGGTGGTTCGGCGTTGCTCGATGACGACCTTGACCGCGCCTGTCACGGCACCGCCATTGCCGCCAGCGCCCTGAGTGCCGGGTTGCTGTCGGCGCTGTCGCCGACGGTGGGCAGTTACAGCCAGGACAAGGACCTGGCCGTGGGGTTTTCCGCCCAGCACGCAGTGCAGTCGGTGTTGCTCGCCCAGGCGGGCGCCACCGGGCCGGCGGCGTTCCTGACCGGCGAGCACGGCTGGCTGGCCAGCTTTGGATTTGATACCGCACAGGATGGGTTTTTATCCGCCGATCCGCTGGAGAAGCACCTCGACAGCTTTGCGATCAAACCGTATCCCGCCTGTTTTGGTTGCCAGACGGCGATTCGCCTGGCGCTGGAACTGCGTCAGCAGGTGCCGGCGGGGCAGGTGGTGAGCGTGGTGGTGCGGGTCAACGCCGGCAGTGCGCGGTCGCTGTCGACCCGGGCGATCGACAATGACCTGGCCGCGCGTTTCAGCTTGCCGTATGTGGTGGCCAGCGCCTTTGTCCGCGGGCGCGCCGCGCTGGAAGACTTCGAGGGCGAGGCGCTTGCCGATCCGCAGGTGCTGGCGTTCATGGCGCGTGTGCATATTGAAGCGAGTGCCGAGATGGACCAGCGCCAAGCGCGCAGCGGAGGATTTCCTGCGGCCTTGAGTGTGCACGCGTTGACCGGCGAGTCGGTCGAGTTGGCCTATGACGGGCCGGATGCCGCGCTGGATGCGGCCGGCCGCGATGGTTTGTTGCACGCCAAGTTGCACGCGCTGTGTGACGGCCCGTTGCTGGCGACCCTGCAGGCTCTGGTGACGGCGCCGCTGCAGGCCGAGCGCCTGTTCGGGATCGGCCCATGAGGTTGCTCGCACTGCTGCTGAGCCTGGCGATTGTGCCGGCGTACGCCGAGGTCAGCCCCCAGGCGCGTGCGCTGCATGAGCGCTTGCTGGTGCTCGACAGCCACCTGGATACGCCTCGGCAATTGTCGCGCCCGGGCTGGAGTATTTTGCAGCGGCATGGCCGTGAAGACTTGTCCCAGGTCGACCTGCCGCGCATGGTCGAAGGCGGTCTCGACGGCGGTTTCTGGGCGGTGTACACGCCCCAGGGCAGCGACGATGAAGCCGGCGTGGCGCGGGCCGCCGACCAAGGCCTGGCGACCCTGACGCGTATTCGCGACATGGTGGCGCGCTACCCGGCGCAATTCGGCCTGGCGTTGCAGCCGCAGGATGCGCCACGCCTGGCTGCCGAGGGCAAGCGCGTGGTGTTTATCAGCATGGAAAACGCCGAGCCCCTGGCTGCCGACCCACGGCTGTTGGCGACTTATCAGCGCCTCGGCCTGCGCATGCTTGGCCTGGTGCACAGCGCCAACAATCGAGTCGCGGATTCGGCCACCGCCATTCCTCAATGGCACGGCCTGAGCCCGGTCGGGCGCGACCTGGTGCAGCGCGCCAATTGCCTGGGCGTGCTGCTGGATGCCTCACATGCGTCCGACCAGGCGTTCGACCAGATGCTCGCCTTGTCGCGCGCGCCGATCATCGTCTCGCATTCCAGCAGCCGCGCGATCAACCCGCACCCGCGCAACCTCGACGACGCGCGCATGCTTCGCCTGGCGGCGAGTGGCGGGGTGATTCAGATCAACACCTATGGCAGCTACCTGATCGCGCAGCCACCCAATCCCCAGCGTGACAAGGCGCTCAAGCCGCTGTTCGAGCGCTTGCGCCTGATGCCGGCGCTGCAGCCGGCGCAGTTCCAGGCGCTGTCGGCGCAGATACTCGACGTGCAGCAGCGTTATCCCAACCCCCAGGCGACTTTTGCCGACTTCATGCGCCATCTGCTGCACGCGCTGGAGCAGGTCGGGCCGCTGCACGTAGGGATCGGCGCGGACTGGGACGGCGGCGGCGGGGTGCAGGGGCTGGAGGATGTCAGCCAGTTGCCGAAGATCACCGAAGCGTTGCTGCAGGCCGGGTACAGCGAGGCGGACATCGGCAACATCTGGAGCGGCAACCTGCTGCGCCTGGTGGGCCGGGCGCAAGCGCAGGGGCGTCAATTGCAGGCGGAGGGACAGTGTCGGGGTGAGTGAACATTGCGAAATGTTTCGTCGAATGCGAAACTGACGTAATTGTGAATACTTATCATCTGGCCCCATCTTTATCCCCCAGTCCGCGCATCCTGATCATCGAGGATGACGTCGAGCTGTGCACGCACCTGAGCAACCATCTCAGCCGGCGCGGCTTTGCCTTGAACAGCGCCCATTGCGGTGGCCAGGGCCTGGACCTGGCGCTGCAGGCACCGGTGGAATTGATCCTGCTGGACATCATGCTGCCGAGTGAAAGTGGCTTGAATATCCTGGCGCGGCTGCGCCAGGAGCGCGGTACGCCGGTGATCCTGATGTCGGCCCTGGGCGCCGAGCAGGATCGCATCACCGGCTTCAGCCAAGGCGCCGATGACTACCTGCCCAAGCCCTTCAGCCTGGCCGAACTGGATGTGCGCATCGACGCGTTGCTGCGGCGCGTGGCGATCGATTGCGGCACGCGGGCGCCGTCGATGCCTTCGCGGCATTCCGCCCTGGCGTTCGACGCGCAGGCGCGGGACGTCAACTTCAACGGCCGCGCCGCCGGCCTGACCTCATCGGAATTCCGTCTGTTGTGCACGCTGCATGAGCACACAGGCGAGGCACTGACCAAGGCCTTCCTCTACCAGCACGTGCTGCACCGGCCCTACACCCGCCTGGATCGTGGCCTCGATGTGCATGTGTGCAACCTGCGGCGCAAGCTGGCTGCCATCGAGGTACAGGGCATCCGCATCGACGCGGTGCGCCATCAGGGTTATGTGCTGTTGTGCGACGGCGCCTGATGCAACGTCGTCATCCCTTGCTGTGGAAAATGGCGCTGCTGCAAGTGTGTGCCTGTTTGCTGCTGGTATGGCTGGTGTGGAGTTGGGGCTTGCGGGTGGAGCGCAACACCTACTTCCTGGAGGCGTCCGACCGCATCGCCCTGGCTGCCTATGCGGCCGAGGCCGAGCACGTGGCGGCCACTGGCGACGCCGCGGCGGTAGAGCGCTGGCGCCTGGCATTGCAGCAGCGCGAACACACCTGGGTGGCGGTGCTGGATGACTACCTGCAAAGCCTGGGCACCACGCCGTTGAGCGCCGAACAGGTCAGCCACCTGACGTTCATGCGCAAGCTCAGTTGGCCAATGAGCAAGCGCCTCGAAGACGAATTGCCGTACGTGAGCATGGCTTTCCCGGAGCACCCCGAGCGTGGGCGGTTGGTGATGCAATTGCCCGAACGCCTGTTGCCGCCGGGGCTCACGCCGTGGACCCATGTGTTCACCCACGGCCTGGTGCCGGCGTTGTTGGCGCTGGCACTGGGGCTGGTGCTGTACCGCCATCTGGTGCAGCCGTTGAATGAACTGCGCGAGCGCGCCAACGCGTTGAGTGCCGGCGACCTCGCACCGCTGGCCAGCAGCAGCGTGACGCGCCGTCCGGATGAACTCGGCGAACTGGCCCGCGCCTATGAACACATGGCCGAGCGCCTGCGCCAGAGCCTTAATCAGCAGCGGCAATTGCTGCGCACCTTGTCGCATGAAATCCGCACGCCACTGGCACGTTTGAAAATCGCCAGTGACAGCGGCCTGCCGCCCGAGCAGTTGCAGCAACGCCTGTCACGGGAAGTGGAGGAGATGCGCCGGCTGGTGGACGACTCCCTCAACCTGGCCTGGCTCGACACCGAAAAACCTCGCCTGGAAGCCGAAGCGGTGGTGGTGGCCTCCGTCTGGGAAGCGCTGGTGCAGGACGCGCATTTCGAAACCGGCTGGCCGCTCGAAGCGCTGGTGTGCGAGCTGGACAGTACGTGCCAGGTGCACGTACACCTCAACAGCTTTGCCCAGGCCGTGGAAAATATCCTGCGCAACGCCATCCGCCACTCACCGCCCAACGGCGTGATTCGCCTGAGCGGCCAGCGGGATGGCGACCGCTGGTGGCTGGTGATCGAAGACCAGGGGCCAGGCGTTGCCGAGGGCGATCTGCAGCGCATCTTTGAAGCCTACCTGCGGCTGGACGGCACGGTGGGCACGGGTTTTGGCCTGGGATTGAGCATCGCGCGGCGTGCCATCGAACTGCAGGGCGGCGAGTTGTGGGCGACCCAGGGTGCCTCGGGATTGCGCATGAATCTGCGCCTGCCCACGGCAAATGTTTAGAAAGTTAATGTTCTTTACTCGCAATTGCATCTGATTATCATCTGCGATCTTTGATGGCCCACCGCTATCGGTCGGGCTGCGCTTGGAGATCCCCGCATGTTCCGCTTGTCCCTGCTTGCCGTGAGTATTTGCAGCCTGTTGCCCGTCAGCAGCTTCGCCGCCGAGGCCGAAGCCCCTGCGCAGATGGAACTGCCGACCCAGACCGTATTGGGCACCGCGCAGGAAGAGATCAAGCAGATGCCCGGTGTGTCGATCATCACCGCTGAAGACATCAAGAAACGCCCACCGGCCAACGACTTGTCGGACATCATCCGCACCATGCCCGGCGTCAATCTCACCGGCAACTCCAGCAGCGGCCAGCGCGGCAACAACCGCCAGATCGATATTCGCGGCATGGGCCCGGAAAACACCCTGATCCTGGTGGACGGCAAGCCGGTCGGCAGCCGCAATTCGGTGCGCTATGGCTGGCGTGGCGAGCGTGACAGCCGCGGCGACAGCAACTGGGTGCCAGCCGATCAGGTCGAGCGCATCGAAGTCATTCGCGGCCCCGCGGCAGCGCGTTATGGCAACGGCGCGGCGGGTGGCGTGGTGAATATCATCACCAAGCAGCCGGGCACGCAAACGCACGGCTCGGCATCGATCTACCACAACTTCGCCCAGCACTCGGCCGAAGGTGAGACCGAGCGCATGAACTTCGGCCTCAATGGCCCGCTCACCGACACCCTCAGCTACCGCGTGTACGGCAACGTGGCCAAGACCAACGCCGACGATGCCGACATCAACAGCGGGCATGAATCCCTGCGCACCGGCAACCAGGTCGGCACGCTGCCGGCGGGGCGCGAGGGGGTGCGCAACAAAGACGTCAACGGCCTGCTCAGCTGGAACATCACTCCCGAGCAAACCCTCGACCTGGAGGCCGGTTTCAGCCGCCAGGGCAATATCTATACCGGCGATACCCAGAACACCAACAGCAACGCCACCGTGAAGAACATGCTGGGGCATGAGACCAATATTCTCTACCGTGAAACCTACGCCGTGACCCATCGCGGCGAATGGGATTTCGGCAGCACCCTGGCCTACGTGCAGTATGAAAAGACTCGCAACCGCCGTCTCAATGAAGGCCTGGCCGGTGGCCTGGAAGGGATCTTTTCCGCCAACAGTTTCAGCACCAACGAACTGCGCGACCTGACCGCCCACGGTGAAGTCAACCTGCCGCTGCACGCAGGTGTCGACCAGGTGCTGACGCTCGGCAGCGAGTGGGTCGAACAGAAGCTCGGCGACCCGAATGCCAACCTGCAAACCACCACGGCTGGCGGCAGCGTGCCTGGCTTGTCGAGCACCTCTCGCAGTGACTCGTCGGCGTCGCGCATTTTTTCGCTGTTCGCCGAAGACAACATCGAGCTGCGCCCCGGCACCCGCCTGACCCCGGGCCTGCGCCTGGACCACCACAACATCGTCGGCGACAACTGGAGCCCGTCGCTCAACCTGTCCCAGGTGCTCACCGACACGTTGACCTTGAAGGCCGGCATCGCCCGTTCGTACAAGGCGCCGAACCTCTACCAGCTCAACCCCAATTACCTGCTGTACAGCAACGGCCAGGGTTGCTACGGCCAGACCACCAGTTGCTACCTGCAAGGCAATGCCGACCTCGACGCGGAAACCAGCGTCAACAAGGAACTGGGCCTGGAGTACCGCAATGACGGCGTGGTCGCCGGCCTGACGTATTTTCGTAACGATTACAAAAACAAGATCGAGTCCGGCCTGACCCCGGTCGGCACGGCGTCCGGCGGCACCGGCAGCACCGCCCGCGCGAGCATCTTCAAGTGGGAGAACGTGCCCAAGGCGCTGGTCGAAGGCCTGGAAGGTACCGTTGCGCTGCCGCTGGGCGAGCAGGTCAACTGGACCAACAACTTCACCTACATGCTCCAATCGAAAAACAAACAGACCGGTGATGTGCTGTCGGTCACGCCCAAGTACACCCTCAACTCGATGCTCGATTGGCAGGCCACCCAGGACCTGTCCCTGCAGGCGAGCGTGGCCTGGTACGGCAAGCAGACTCCGAAGAAATACGACTACCACGGCAACCGCGTGACCGGCACCAGCAACAACCAACTCTCGCCGTATGCGATTGCCGGGGTGAGCGGTACCTACGCCCTGACAAAAAACCTCAGCCTCACCGCCGGCGTGGACAACGTGTTCGACAAACGCCTGTGGCGCGAGGGCAATGCCCAGGGCGTGAACAACATCGAAGGCGCCGGCGCCGCGACCTACAACCAGTCCGGGCGCACCTTGTACACCAGCCTGACGGCGTCGTTCTGATGGCGCGCGCATGCTGGTTGGCGTTGTTTTTTGTGCAATGTGCCTGTGCCCAGCCGGCACCCGACCAACTGATGGATGCACCGGTATTGCGTGAGGCCAGCGACTACCAGTTCAGCACGCTGGAGCTGGACTCGGCTGACGGCGCGCGGCACTACCGGGTGTGGCTGGGGCGCCCGCTCAAGGTCAGCGCGGCCAGCCCCGTGGCCTATCTGCTCGATGGCAATGCGGCGATGGCGGCGCTGGATACCGAACTGCTCAACCACCTGTCCCATCGCCCGGCGCCACCGGTACTGGTGGCGGTGGGGTATGCGACGCCGCTGCGCATCGAGCGCAATGCGCGGACGTTTGACTACACCCCGAGAGTGGGCGAGGGCGCGCAACGTGATCCCTTGACGGATGTGCCCAGCGGAGGCGCCGATCAGTTCCTGGATTTGCTGACGGAGCAGATCCGGCCGCTGGTCAACCAGCGCCTGGAGATACAACCCAGGCGGCAATTGCTGTGGGGGCATTCGTATGGTGGGTTGTTGGTGCTGCATGCCTTGACGACGCGTCCGCAGGCGTTTGACGACTACGCCGCGGCGAGCCCGTCGCTGTGGTGGAACAATGGCGTGATTCGTACCGACGGACTTGCGCAGCGCCTGCACGCAAAGCGGCCGACCTTGCTGCTGATGCGCGGGGATGCAGAACCGGCCAGCCCGGCCAGGGCCGCCAAGCCGCAGGACGATGGCGCGGTCAAGCGCCTGTTGGCCTCGCTGCAAAGTGTCGAGGGGCTGACC
Source organism: Pseudomonas sp. PS01298 (assembly GCF_029959745.1). NCBI lineage: Bacteria > Pseudomonadati > Pseudomonadota > Gammaproteobacteria > Pseudomonadales > Pseudomonadaceae > Pseudomonas > Pseudomonas sp. PS01298. The sequence continues at coordinate 16,822 of NZ_JASCPP010000058.1, forward strand.
GTGCGCTACCAGGCATTCCCGGGCCTGGGGCACGGGCCGATGTTGGCGGCTTCATTGCGCTACACGTTGGAGCAGATGAGCCAATAACTGCTCCCACCTTTGATCTTCATACACCCGGGGTCTCATGCCCCACCCCAATCCCCTGTGGGAGCGGGCTTGCTCGCGAAGGCGGTGTATCAGCTGATGCATTTGGTGGCTGATCCACCGCTTTCGCAGGCAAGCCAGCTCCCACATTTGATCTCCATACACCCGAGGGCCAGAGCCATACCTTGAGCCCCCTGTGGGAGCGGGCTTGCTCGCGAAGGCGGCCTGTCAGTTGATGTATTTGGTGGCTGACCCACCGCTTTCGCAGGCAAGCCAGCTCCCACATTTGATCTCCATATGCCCGGGTGCCTGGGCCATACCTTGATCCCCCTGTGGGAGCGGGCTTGCTCGCGAAGGCGGCCTGTCAGTTGATGCATTTGGTGGCTGACCCACCGCTTTCGCAGGCAAGCCAGCTCCCACATTTGATCTCCATATGCCCGGGTGCCTGGGCCATACCTTGATCCCCCTGTGGGAGCGGGCTTGCTCGCGAAGGCGGCCTGTCAGCTGATGCATTTGGCGACTGATCCTCCGCCTTCGCAGGCAAGCCAGCTCCCACATTTGATCTCCACACATCCGGGTGCCTGGGCCCTACCTCAATCCCACCTGTTGGCCTTCTACCCCATCTTCAAGGCGCGCACACCAGCGCCTGGCGCTCATAGTTCAGCGCCTTGTTCTGTGGTGCCAGCGCATAGTGGGCGCTGCATTGCTGGTCGCCCCACTTGATCACTAACGTACCTTGATCCTGCTCGACCAACGCCAGCGCATTCCCATTCGGGTCGGCAATTGCCAGTTGCTTGCCGTTGCCATCTTCCAGCGAAGCGCCGAACGCCAGCGGTTTGTGCTGTGCATCAAACAACTCGAACAGCACCCGCCGTCCGGTGGTGCCGCTGTAATGCGCGACGACCACGGCGCCTCGGCGTGGCACCAGTTGTTGGGTGGCGTTGGTGACCTCCACATTGCCGCCCAGGTCGCGGGTGTCCAGGCTGATCCAGTTGACCCGGTAAGGTTGCGCCGTCGGGATCACCGCATAGCCGTTGTAGCCGGTCTCCACGCCGCTGTAGCTGCTGATCTTCGCCCCGGAGATGCCCGGTACTTCAGCCAGCGCGAAGGTCTCGCTGACGGTTTGCCCCAGGTTGATGCCGCCTGCATGGGCCACCACGGAGCCGGCGATGTTGAGGTTCTGCGAGTTGTAGCCCTGGCCCTGGCTGTAGCCGAGGCTCACGTCTGCCATGGAGGTGCGGCTGTTGAGGTTCACCGAACCGGAACTGCCGCTGGTGTCGCTGTGGCCCGCTTGCACCGAATAAAAGGTGTCGCTGGTGTCGGCGACGTAGCCATTGATACCCGCCTGGGTGGTGGTGTCGCCGTGCTGGCGGCTGGTGGTGACAAACGCCCGCGGTGCGCGCGCCTGGCCGCCCAGCGGGAACGAGATGGACAGGTTCAATTGCGTGTCGCTGCTCGGCGCGCCCCAGGTCACGATCTGCTTGGTGCGCGTCACGCCGAGGTTGTAGCTCAGGTCACCCCAGTTGCTGGTGTAGCCGGCCGAAAAGCTCTGCGAACCACCGCGATTCCAGTAGCGCTGGTCACTGGCGTTCACATACAGGCTGCCGAACGCATTGTTGCGGCCAAGGCTCTGGTTGATGGTCAGGTCAGTGCGGGTTTTCGAATGGCCGGTGCGCACGCGCACGTCTTCGCTCATGTCTTCGACGTGGTCGGTGAGGGTGCGGTAGCCCTCGGTGGAGTAGCGATAGGCGGCCAGGGTGAAGTTGGTGTCGGTGCCGGCAAACGTCTTGGCATACAGCGCGCGCACGCTGCTGCCCTGGGTGGTTTGCCCACGGGCCTTGCTGGATGAATGCGTGGCGTCCAGGGAAAACGCACCCAGCGCGGTGTTCTTGCCGGCGCCGATCGACAGCGCGCTGTAGTCCTCGCTGGCTTGCACGCCGACGATGCCGCTGAGGTTGCTGGTCAAGCCGTACGCCAGGGTGCTGCTGATAAAACGCGGCGTCGCCAAACCGTCGGCATTGCTCTTGAAGGTACCCGCCGAGAGGCTGTATTTGACTTGCCCCTCACGCACCATGATCGGCAGGCTGGAGAACGCCTGCATCGTCACGCGGCGGCTGCCGTCGGACTCGATCACGGTGATTTCCAGGTCGCCGTTGGAGCCGCTGGGGTAGATGTCGTTGATTTCGAACGGCCCCGGCGCAACGTTGGCGGTGTAGAGGATGTAGTCGTTCTGGCGGATTTCGACCGTCGCGTTGGTCTGCGCCACGCCCCGAATCACCGGCGCATAACCGCGTTCGCTGTCGGCGCGCATGCCGTCATCCGAGGCCAGTTTCAAGCCGCGATAGCGCACGCTGTCAAACAGGTCGGCGTCGGAGAAAATCTCACCGGCGCTGAACTGGCCCTTGATCGGCGTGACGTCATGCTGCAGGTAGGTGCGATTGCTGGTGAACGTGTTCGAGCGCCCGGTGCCGCCATTCATGTTCGACTCGTTGCGCAGGCGCCAGGCACCCAGGTTGATGCCGTTGCGCAGGCCGAGGTTGTTGTTGATGCGGGTGTCGGCGTCGCCAGCGCTGCGGTTGCTGTTGAGCTGGTAGTTGATGAACGCGGCAGGCACGCCGTCGTCCCACAACTGCGGGTCGACATACCCGCGCAAACCGCGCTGCATGGCCACCTGCGGAATGCTCGCCAGCAGGCGTAGGCGGCTGCTGTCGTAGCGCACGCTGGCTTCCTCAATCATGTCGGCGAGGGCGTAGCAGTCCTGCGGGTGCTGCGGATCCAGCTTGCCCTGGGCCTGCAAGCGGGCCATGTCGATGCCCAGTTGCTTGAGCAGGTCGAGGGTCAGGCAGGCTTCGACGCGACCGTTCCCGGGGTTGCGCTTGAAGTCGATGTCACGGCGACCGACCAGCACTTCGTTGCTGTACAGGTCGACGCGGTAAGTGCCCGGCAACACGCTGTTGGCCGACAGCAATTGCTGCAGGTCGACGGCGGACTGCGCGCCTTGCAGGAAGGTGGTGTTGAAGGTTTCCGCAGGCTCGGCGGCCAGTGCCCAGGCGGGCAGGCTGGCGGCAATCGCGAGCGACAGCGTCTTCAACTTCAGTGCGCCACGGACGGGCCTGTTGCTGGAAATAAAAGACATGCGAAGACCTGTGACATCCCTGGTTGGCGAACAGCCGGGCACGCAAACACGCACGCGAAGTGAGCCTGTGGGTTAGACGAAGTGCTTAGGGTTTGAGGCGCGATTCAGTCGCGTACGCGGCTGCCGCAGCGCCGATGGACAGGGGCGCGGTGTAGTGGTTTTGCGCGCCGTAGTCATTGATGCTGGAAAACGACAACTGCACCGGGCCGCTGGCGGGCGTCGCGCTGAGCGGGAACTGTTTTGCCTCGCCGGGCGCAATCATGGTGGAGTCGCTGGCCAGTTGCGCCTGCACTTTGATGTCGGCCATCGACACGTGGTACAGCGTCGGGTTCTTCACCAGCAGCAGGGTTTGCGTGCCCTGTTTGGCCAGGCGCCACTCCAGCTGCGCCGGGGCTTGCAACGCATTGCCGGGCAAGCCGGCAGGGCGGTAGAAGATCTTGATGCGTTGGCGGATGGCCAACTGCAACGTGTTCTCGGCCTCACTGGCCTTGGGGATTTCCTGCACATTGAGCCACACCACCGACTCGCGGTCGGTCGGCATGCCGGCGCCTTGATAGAGGATGCGCAGCAGTTGCTGCTCCTTGGCAAATACCCGTGCCAGGGGCGGGGTGACGGCAAACGGTGCACGGCTGCCACTGGCGTCGTTCATGTCGACCCAGGATTGAATCAACACGTCCTGGTTGCCGTTGCGCACGGTGATATTGGCTTCCTTGTGGCTGCCATCGAACACGATACGCGTGGCGTTGAGTGAAATGCTGGCGGTGGCCTGGGTAGCCATAAGCATGCCCAGCAGCACCAGGCTCGCGGTGATAATACGAGGCTGCATGAGGGTGTCCGGTGTCATCAAAAATAAATGGCGAGGCCGCAGGGCCTCGCGCGTTCGGTGCTCAGGCGCGCCGAGTTACTCGTATTGCAGGATGAACGGCAGGGTCGCGTCACCGCGACCGGCGGTGGAGGCACCGGCGGCACCGGTGGTGACGTAGGCGGCTGCGAAGCTCATGGTGGCGTCGCCGCCTTCAGTGCCCTGACCGTGCATGGTGCTTTCAATGCGTGCGGTGCTCGGCGAGCTGAGGTCGATCAGGCTGCCTTTGCTGTCGAGCAGGGCGATGCCGACGTTTTGCGCGGTGGCCGAACCCGGGTTCAGGGCCAGGACTTTCTTGCCGGTGACCAGGCCCGAACCGCCGTTGTTGGCGTCAAAGATCATCGCGACTTTGGTGCCCTGGTTGCAGTTGACGTTCAGGTTGAAGTCTTTGGCGGTCACACGACCTGCGGTTGGGTTTTCGGCGGTGCCCATGTCCTTGATCGAGACGTTGCCCATGTCCACGGAGATGGTGCGGTCGGAGTTGGCGCCGTCCACCGAGCACGCGTCATTGTTGATCACGCCAGTGAAGGTAATTTTGCCGCTGCCGCCCAGGGTCGGCGTCGGTGCCGTTTCATCGGCAAATGCGCTGCCGGAGGCCGCAACCAGGGCCGAGGCGATAACAGCCAGGGAAAACTTCTTCATGATGATGTCCGTTAGTGTGAGTTGGAAAGTGCGGTTGTTGAACTGCGGGGCAAGAATAAAAAGTCCAAGGTTTGGACGACATAAGACGATTCTTATAAACCCTGGAGCAGGCGGGAGAGCTGCGTTCTAGAGCGGTCAGGAGCGGGGGCGGGGCGAAGCCATTGCCTTGAATGGCTTGCTGGAGGGGCAGGTCAGTTGAAGATATTACGCGCCAGGCAATAAGCGAGCAGGTCCTGGTCGCTGCTCACTTCAAGTTTGCGCATGGCCGATATCTTTTGCGCACTGATGGTCTTGGAACTTCGATTCTGGCTGCGCGCGATATCACTCACGCTCATGCCCGAGATAAACAAACGCAGGATCTCGAACTCCTTGGGCGACAGGCTGGTGAAGCGCTCGTCGAAGTCCGTGAGGGTCTCGATCACTGATGTCTTCGGCGGTTCCAGGCTGCGATAGGCGCTCTTCTGGGCAATCGCCTTGAGCGCCAGTTGGATCTCGGTGTGCAACTGGCTTTTCTGGATGATGCCGACCACGCCCAACTCCTGCAGGCGGGTGAGAATCAGCTGGTTGGAAATCATCGTCAGGATCAGGATCTGCACCTGCGGGAAATGCCGCTTGAGGTACTCCACCAGTTTCAGGCCATCGCCGTAGGGCGAGTCTCCCGGCATGTTGTAGTCGGTGATCACAATGTCGACGCCCTGGCGCTGCAACAGCGCGATCAGCCCGGCTGAACACACGGCCTCGCCGACCACTTGGAAGCGGGTGTCGCGCTCCACCAGCTCGCGAACGCCCAGCAATACGATCGGGTGATCGTCCGCGATTACCACGTTGAATTTTTTCATAAAGGGCCGTCCGTAGTGCCAGTTCAGGTGAGTGAAGGGTGCCCGGGCCGAAGCGTGTCCAGGACGGCCGACAGGCGCTGCATCACCGCCTTCACCTTGAGCGCAAGGGCAGTGTCGAGGCTGCCGCGGTTAAGTTGGTCTTCCAGTTCGATACAGGCCTGGGCCAGGTCGAGGGCCTGCACGGCGCCCAATGCGCCGGCGGCCGAATGCAGCAGTTGGCCGAGGGCACGCGCATCGCGGCGTTCGAGCGCCGCGCCGATGCGTTGCAGGTCCTGCTCTACGCTGCTGATGAACAACGGGCGCATGGTCTCCGACAACTGCACGCTGTCGTCGCAGGGCACGAGGTCGGGCTCGACCGGCGGCTTTACCTTGCACAGTCTGATCAACTGGCCGCGCAGGGTCTGCAGGCTCAACGGCTTGACGATCCAGGCGTTCATGCCCACCGCCAGGCAGCGCACGCCTTCCTCGCGCATCGCGTTGGCGGTCACGCCGATAATCGGCAACTGCGGATCATGCTCGCGCAGGGCGCGGGCGAGTTCATAGCCATTCATCAACGGCATATTCACGTCGGTGAGCACCAGGTCGAAGGCCTGCGGCAGCCACAGCTGCAAAGCCTGCTCGCCGTTGGCCGCCAGGGTCACCGAGCAACCGAGCGCCTCCAGCTGTTCCTTGATGATCGCCTGGTTGACCGGGTTGTCCTCGGCCACCAGGATGCGCAGCCCCAGTTGCCCGGCACTGTGTGGCCGGGCCGCTGGCGGTTGCTCGTGCTTGCCGTGCTGCGCCAGCGACACGGTGGCAGCGATGGCGCGCACGTCGTGCAGGTCGACGACCCAGCCCTGCTCGGTGTGCAGTGGCGGGCTGTGAGCGCCTGGCAGGCAGCGCACGCGTTGGCCGGCCCAGGGTTGGGCGGGGTCGCCGGGCAGCAGGTCGACCAGCACTGCGTAGCGGCTGTCCTGCTCCTGGGTGGTCGCCGCCAGCGCCGCCGCGATGCCCAGGCGATTGAGCCAGTCACTCATCGACTGCGCCAGCTCGCGCACCGGCGCCTGCACATACACCGGCGTCGGGCTGGGCTCGATCAACGGCAACTGGGTCAGCGCACCGCCACACAGTGGCAGGCGCAATTTCAGGGTAAAGCTGCTGCCCAGGCCCGGCTCGCTGACTACGCGGATCTCACCGTCCATCATCTGCGCCAGCCACCGGCAAATCGGCAGCCCCAGTCCGGCCCCGCCTTCGCTGGCGGTGTCCGGTGCCTGGTAGAACAGATCGAACAGCTTGGCCTGCTGGGCCTCGGGGATACCGACGCCGGAGTCGGTGACCTGCCATTCCAGGTCGACGTTGCCGGCGTCGCGCGCCGTGACCCTGGCGCGAATCACCACGCGCCCGATGTCGGTGAACTTGATGGCGTTGCTCACCAGGTTGTTGAGGATCTGGCGAATACGCATCGGGTCGCCCATCACGCAATCGGGCAATTGCGCATCGATGCAACTGTAGAGCTGCAAGCCCTTGCGCTGGGCGGACGCGGCGTAGGTGTGCAGGGTGTCTTCGAGCATGTCCAACGGGCAGAAATCCACGGCCTCTATCGCCATTTGCCCGGACTCGATTTTCGACACGTCCAGCACATCGCTGATCAGCTGGAACAGCGTGCCGGACGAACGCTGGATGGTGTGCAGGTAGGTTTGCTGGTGCGGGTCGAGGTCGGTCAGCCCGAGCAGTTCGAGGGTGCCGAGCACGCCATACAGCGGCGTGCGGATTTCATGGCTCATGGTCGCCAGGAATAATGTCTTGGCCTCGTTGGCGGCATCCGCGGCGCGGCGTGCATCTTCGAGTGCCTGGGCGTCGTCGATGTGGCGGGTGATGTCGTTGAAGGCGTAGAGGCGCACGTCTTCGGCCTGATAACGGGTCGACACAAAGCCGATCTGCAGGTGCCGGCCTTCGATCTCCAGGTGCGTCTCGCCGCTCTCGGCGCTGTCATGCGTGCCGGCCATGGCGGTGACCAGGCGCGCGGTGCCGGGCCATTGCTGGGCGCGCTGGTTCTCGATGAGGACCTTGCCGTCGCTGCGCCGCACCACGCACAAGCCGGTGGGCGCGGTATCGATGATCACCCGGCTGAAGGCCACGCTTTCGGCGATGCGTTCGTGGGCCAGGCGCGCCGGGTTGATCACCTGGCGCCGGTACCAGCGGCTGCCGCCCCAGCCCAGGGTCACCAGGCCGACGAAGAACAGCGCCAGGCTACTCAGCGGCCACAGCGCGGAGTGGAAGAAGTGCGAGTAGTTCAGGCCATAGACCGCGCTCCACGGCTGGTCGCCTGGCTGGGTCATCTTGAATTCAAAGCCATTGGCATTGAAATGCACGCCATCGCTGAGCTGCCCGACGTCCGGTCCTGCCAGCCGGGTGCCGTCGGGTGCGATCAGGGTCAAGCGATCAAAGGCCGAGCGGTCCAGCGCGCGCTGTACATCGTCGACCCGCGCGAGGTCGAGCAAGGTGCCGACCACCGCCTGTTCCTGGCCGTCCAGCGGCAGCCCGATATACGCCAGCAAGTGCCCGGGCGCGGGGCCGGCCTGCCAATACACGCGGTTCTGCTCGAGCGGCTGCGGGGTGTTTTCCAGGGTTTGCTGCACGGCGTTGACCAGCGCCACCAGGTTGCCGGTTTCCTCGGTGTTCTCTCGACGCTGGTAGCCCACCGACGGCACCGTGATGGTGTAGTGGGTGTGGCGATTGAATAGAAAGGTTTGCGGCGCCTCGTACGGCGACGAAGACCAGAAGGCGCTGTAGTAGCTGGTCAGGTGCGCGCCGAGGGCGAAAATCTGCGGCCGCGCGGCGGGGCCGACTTGCTGCTCATCGAACTTGACGCTGAACGGCACCGAAAACGAGTACTTCTGGCCTTCGTACAGCGTGCGGTGGTTGTCGACCATGCGGCTTTTCAGGCTCACCTGCACGTTGGTCGCGCGCAGCAGTTCGGCCTGGATGCCGGGGTGCGTCAGGCTCCTGAGGTACGACTCCTGCTCCGTCAGGTTTTCCATCAGCCGCGCGAAATGAAAGCGCGTCGCGCCGTAGCGGGTTTCGACCCCGCGTTGCAGCGACCAGTAGTTGGTCAGTATCAGCAACAACGCGATGCCAATCAGCACCATCAGGCCTTTGTTCAGGCGCAGGGAGCTGCGGGTGAAGGCTTCGAGTATCGCGTTGTTGTGCTTCATCAGGGGGTTCCGCAGGCGCAGGATAAATCGGCACTGGAGGGAGCTTACTCCTTATTAAAGAGCAAATAATCCAGGGCCGGCTGCTAGTGAGATGTCGCAGGGCCATCATTGTTCAGAAGTTGTTGAAATTGATCCGAAGACACCGCGTGGGAGATCAGGAAACCCTGCACCTGGTTGCAGTCGATCTTGCGCAGTAACGCCAGTTGTTGGGGCGTCTCCACGCCTTCGGCGACCACGGTCAGGCCGAGTTTGCGGCCCAGCGCAATGATGCTCGCCAAGGCCTGGGCGATGCCTTCGTTGTCATGGCTGCCCTGGACCAGCGCCTGGTCGATCTTGAGTTCGGTAAACGGCGTGGACACCAGGTTGAGGTAGGAGCTGTAGCCCTTGCCGAAGTCATCCTGGGACAGGCCGAAGCCTTTGATGCGCAAGCGGCAGGCGCCGGCGTAGAAGTTGCTGATGTCCTGTGGCACCGAGCATTCCATCAACTCGAAGCAGATCATCCCCGGGATACCGTCGTGGTGCAGCACGAATTCCAGCAAACGGTCGGCCAGGTCGTGGCTGTTGAGCAGGTGGGTGGGCAGGTTGATCGACACCGGGATTTCATAGCCGCGCTGGCGCCACTGCTCCTGGGCGTAGATTGCCTGCTTGAGCACCAGCCACAACAGCCGTTCCTCCAGCTCGAAGGCCTTGATCGCCGGCAGGAACGCGGCGGGGAGCATCACGCCTTGCTCGGGGTGCATCCAGCGCACCAAGGCCTCGGCGGCGACGATACGCCCGTTGGCGAGGGATTTTTTCGGTTGGAACCAGGCCTGGAACTGGCCCGCGCTCATGGCCTGGACCAGCGTGTGGCGGTCGATGTCCAGGTGCTCGGGCAGTTCGGGGGAGGGCGTGCGTACCCGGTTGCGCAACTGGTCCACCAGGCTGCGCAAGGCGTCGGCGGCGACCGGTTTGGAGATCAGCCCGATTACCTCCACATCGAGGTTTTTCGCCACCAGGCTGGCCGCCATCAACATGCGCCGCGACGCCGCGCTCATGATCGCCAGCGCCGGCTTGCAGCGCAGACTGGCCAGGCACTGGATAAACTGCACGCCGTCCATGCCGGGCATCAGCAGGTCGGTGAGTACCAGGTCGAAATCGCGCTGGCGCAGCCGCTCCAGCGCTTCTTTGCCGTCCTCGGCGGTTTCGAGCCTGAAATCCCCCAACTCACTGAGCAGGTGCTGCAGGTAGATGTGCTGCAGGGGGTGGTCCTCGACTATCAAAATACTAAGGGGCTTCATGGGTGTTCCGTGCATAAGGCGCCAGGGAGTTGAATAGAGCCCGCAACGCAAAGGGTTTGACCAGGCAATGGTTCATGCCGGCGGCCAGGCACAGGTCGGCCTCGCCGCGCATGGCGTTGGCGGTGGCCCCGATGATCGGCAACGGGCAGCCCTGGCGGCGCAATTCGCGCGCCAGTTCATAACCGTTGATGTGGGGCATGTTCACGTCCGTCAACACCACATCGAAGTTGCCGGCGGTGTACAGCTGCAACGCTTCCTGGCCATCGGCCGCCAGCTCCACGGTGCAGCCGAGTTCTTCGAGTTGGTCGCGCAATATCAGCTGGTTGATGATGTTGTCCTCGGCCACCAGCAGATGCAGGTTGAGTTTGCTCAAGTCACGCTGGCGTATTTGCTCGTCGCTACGGGCCACCCACAGCCCTTGCGCCTGGCTGACGGCCTGGTGAATCGCCGCCAGGTGATTGAGGTTGACGTGCCACGCGCCGGCGTCGGCTTCCACGGCAGTGCAGGCGTTGCTGCTCACGTGGATCACCGGGCCCGGCCACTCGGGCGCCAGCGACGGGTCGATGCTGCCCGGATGCACTTGCAGCAGCAGATGACTGTCCGCCAGCGTCGGCAGGCCGGTCTGCGCCCGGGCGCCCCAGCGCCGCAGCCAGCCGCTGATGGAGTGCGCCAGTTCGGGGATCGGCGCGACCACGTAGATGGTCTCGGCCAGCAGCGGGGTCATCGGCGGGGTGGGCGCTTCTTCCAGCGGCAGGATCAGGCTGAAACTGCTGCCCAGGCCCATTTCGCTGACCATGCGGATATTGCCGTTCATCAACTCCGTGAGGCGCTGGCAGATGGGCAGCCCCAGGCCCGTGCCGGCGACGACGTTGGTATTGCCTTCGCTCTGGTAGAACGGTTCGAAAATCATCGCCTGGTCTTCCTGGGCAATGCCTTTGCCGGTGTCCGACACCTGCCACAGCAGACTCGAGCGCTCGCCGTCGCGCCCCAGCACCTTGACCCGCAACACCACGCGCCCGTAGTCGGTGAACTTCACCGCGTTGTTGAGCAGGTTGTTGAGAATCTGGCGGATGCGCGTCACGTCACCGATCAGCCGCTCCGGCAACTTCGGGTCGAAGCAGGCATACAGTTGCAGGCCCTTGCCCTGCGCGGCTGCGGCGTAGCCCTGGATGATTTCGTGCACCAGCTCCAGCGGCGAAAACTCACTCAACTCCAGGGCCAGTTGCCCGGCCTCGATCTTCGACACATCGAGCACGTCGCAGATCAACTGCAGCAAGGTCGAGGACGACCCTTCGATGGCGTGCAGGTAGTCCTTCTGCTGGGCGTCCAGTTGCGTGCGGGCCAGCAGTTCGAGGGTGCCGAGCACGCCATACAGCGGCGTGCGGATTTCATGGCTCATCGTCGCCAGGAACAGGGTCTTGGCCGCGTTGGCGGCATCGGCTGACTGGCGGGCTTCTTCCAGCGCCGCTTCGACCTGCTTGCGCGCACTGATATCGCTGAATGCACAAAACAACACGTCTTCGCCGCGATAACGGGTGGGGGCGCTGCTCAGGTACAGGTGGCGGCCGTCGATGGTTTCAAAGTAATCGCAGTGTTCGTGGGCGTCATCGGCAAACGCCTGCTCGATCCAGCCAGCGCGCAATGCCTCACGCTCCGGGCCATGGCCCAGCCATTGCTGGGCCAGGGTGTTTTCCAGCACCACCTGGCCGTCGGTGCGGCGCAGCACGCAGAGGGCGACGGGTGCGGTCTGGATCACATCGCGGCCGAACGCCTCGCTTTCGATCAGCGCCTGGATACGGTGGATCGAGGGGATGATGAAACGCTGGTCGACACGGCGCATCACCAGCCAGATCAGCGTCACGCTGAGCAGGCAGAACAGCAGCGAACCGAGCAGCTGCTTCCACAGCCCGGAGACCACGGCGTGCAGGTCGATGGAGTACATCAGTTGCCAGTCCGAAGACTTCAGGTGCTTGCGAATCACCAGGTGATCGGGCAGCCAGCCGTTGCCGACAAAGCCGAAAAAGCTGTCTTCCTGGGGCTTGAGGCGTTGCTGGCTCCACTGCGCATCGTCGCTGTTGGTGAACACCAGCATGCCCTGGGAATTGAGCATCATGAACTCGCCGGCGCTCTGGTCGCTGAGGGTCTGGGACACCTCGCGGCTTTCCATCTCCAGGCCCAGCCAGCCGGAGCGCGGGTCGCGCTCGTCCAGGCGGATGAAGAGGTAGAGGTGCGAGTGGTGCTCGGTCTTGTCGCTGAGCCACAGCTCTTTGAGCGTCGACGGGTCGCTGCGTTGCAGGGCCTTGAGGCGATTGAGCAGGCACTTGGAAATCGGCAGCACTTGCGCGGTCGAGTCGTACAGGCGCGTCACCTGCGGCTCGGGGCCGGTGTTCACATAGAGCAGGTTGACCTGCTTGGCCTTGAGGTAGTCGCGCATGCGCGCGGTCAGCCAGATGCTCCACTGGTTGCCCGGCGTGTCACCCAGTTGCAGGTGTTGTTCTTCTTCGGAGGAGGGATAGAGCCGCGCCTGCTTGCGCACTGCCGAGAGGCTGAGGCTTTCGAGCAAGGCCTCGCGGTTGGTGAAAAAAGTGTGAGCTTCGGCGATGGCGCTGCTCATGTAGCCGCGGCGTTGGGAGATGTCGTTGTTGAAGGTCGACAGCAGAAAGGTATACACCCCGCTGAAGATGCCGATAAGCAGCACGGTCGCAAAAATACGCAGCAGCCTTCTGGCTGCTTCGGGTCGGGAGAGGACGGGGTTGATCTGCAGCAGGTAACTTTTCAATCGCATCGGCGCACTGTAGAGACCCGCGTGCGCCAAGGGCATAAGACGATCCTTAAAATTCGCCTACTTGTAATACATGTCTACCACCACGGCGGCGTCGAAGGCGCCGGGGAGCGGCAGGGTGCGCCATTTCAGGTCGGCGCGAAATTCATCGTGGCTCTGGCCCAGCCCCATCAGTTCCTGCAGGGTGAACCACGCGTTGAACGGCAGTTGCTGCTGGCTCTCGGCGCGCGACAACGAAATGCCCACCGAATTGTTGTTGTCCGGCACCAGTAAGCCGTTGCTCACGCTGCCGCCGCCCGCCGTGGTCGCGAAGCGCGCACTGACGGTGTAGGGCGTGTCGCAGCCCTTGCGCAGGTTCAGGCTGAAGTTGGCGCTGCTGGCGACTTCGCCGATCGAGGCTTTGCGCGACGGTGTCGGGAAGTTGACCACGCTGGGAGTGATGGTCAGCTCGGGCGTGCAGGGCACGAAGCGGATGCCGTTCATGCCGGTGACCACATAGTTGAAGTTGCTGTTGGGCCGCGAGTTGAGACCGCGTACGCCGTCCAGCTGGAACACCCGGTAAGAGGTCAGGGTACTGGCCTGGCCACTCGGTGGGGTAGGGTCGTATTTTTCGATGAACACGCTGAAGTTGAGGGTGAAGCGCGCCTTGTCCCAGCCCACGCAGTTGGCCAGGTTGCAGCCACGGTCGGAATAGAACCCGGTGCCGACTTTGCCGCTGCTTTGGGTAATCGGCTGGTTGTTGTAACGGATGCCCACGCGGATACCGGTGCCGATGCTCACGTTGGCCGGGTTGACGTAGAAATACACTTCCTCGCGGCCATGGTTGTAGTCGTCCTTGCAGATCACATTGGTCGAGCGCGGGCCGGATTCCCAGATGATGCTGCCGTTGGGGGCATCGGCAGCCACCGCCAGCGCGGTGCCCAGCGCCTCCTCGGTGATGATCGAGTTGGTGCCGTCCTCGCGGCAGGCCAGCGCATGGCTGGTGGCGGGCAACACGGCGCAGGCCCACAGCAGCAGGGGCAGTAAACGTTTGGTCGGTGACATAGGTGCAAGTACCCCGCGATCGGTCATTTGAGCAGCGCGCTACGGCGCGCCTGCAGGCCGATATCGTTGATTTCGGTGAAGTGGAGGGTGGTGCCGGCGGCCAGCGGGCTCGGCGTGTCCAGGGTTTTGCGCTCGTAGGGCTTGAGCAACAGGTAGTCGCTGAGCGCCTGGCTATCGGTCTGCACGTCCACCAGCGACAGGTGAAATGCACTGGGATTGCTGACCGTCACGCTGCCCCCGTCGTTGCGGCTCCAGACCAACTGCTGCACCGCCTCGCTCGATCCCCCCTTGAGCGCGGGCGGGCGATACAACAGCTTGAGCCGCTGGCGGATTGCAAACTGCACGCTGTTGGAGTCCTGCGGCTTGAGCGGAATTTCCATGACGTTGAGCCAGAGCAGCGACTCGCGATCGGTCGGCAAGCCCTCGCCGGCATACAGGATGCGCAGCCGGTGGTGCTCGCCGGCGCCCAGTTGTACCAGCGGCTCGGTGGCGGCGAACGGCACGGTGCGCCCGCTTGCGTCGTCCTCGCCGGTGATCCAGGTCTGCACCACTACTTCACGCGGCGCCTGGTTGACCACGCCGAGGGTGGCTTCCCTGTCCTGGCCGAAATAGATCAGGCGCGTGCCCTCGATCTTCAACGCCGCATTGACGGGACGTGATGCGAGGGCCAGCAAGGCGCAGGCTAAAAACACCATTCTGAGTAGAAACATGAGCACGGCCGAATCCAGGGGTGCGTGAGGGACGCGGCCCATGGTAGGGGCAGGGCAGTGCGAGGGCTTTGAGGCGATTCTTAAAAATGCGTGGGGGTAGCGGCTTACCGTTTCAGAATCGCCTTAAAGTCAGGTTTGCTGGCTGACGGTTAACGTATTCAGCGTTGAATGATCGACGCGGATGCCCAACTGTCAGGTTTACCTATGTCCAATAAAGCGTTACGCCTTCTGATTGCCGATGCAGACCTGCTGCAACGGATCAAGATCGAGAAAATGCTCAACCAGCTGGGCTATTACCGCATCGCCCCGCTGAGCACGTTCGACGAGCTGCAGGCCTTGACGCGCTCGGGCACGGTGGCGTTCGACCTGTTGATCATCAACACCGCACTGGTGTGCGCGCGGCCATTCAACCTGCTGAAGTACTGCCATGACAACCCGCTGATCCGCCACGCGCTGATCTATGACGGGCAATGCGTGCAGGGGTCGGTGGTGTCGGTGTCGGTGAGCCAGACGTTGCATTTGTCGCTGTCGCAGTCGCCGGACTTCAACTCGTTGCGCCGCTGCATGGAAATTATCGACCCGCAGCATTGCGCGCCAGCCGTCGAGCGGCCGATGTTGCGCGCCGTCGACGGTCGGCTGCTGTCGCCTGCGATGGCCCCGCGCGCTCACTATCCGCAGGATTCGGCGGTGGTGGCGTGCGCGGTCGGGCTGTCGCCCAAGCGCTGATCAACCCGCCAGGCTCAGGCGGATCGGCACCGATTTGGCCGCCGGCACCTTGCTGCGTTCGGCATGGTGCCAGAGCGGCACCAGCGGGTTGCATTCAGGGTAATACGCCGCGGCGCAGCCTTCGGGAATGTCATAGGCGACGATCTCCAGCGGCCCCACCTGGCGCTTGACCTGCGGCTCTATGGCGGTGGTCAGCATCACGCCCTGGCCATTCTCGAAGCCCAGCCGCGCGATGTCGTTGCGGTGCATGAAAATCACCTCGCGCGTGCCGCTGATACCGCGAAAGCGATCCTCGTAGCCATAAATGGTGGTGTTGAATTGATCGTTGCTGCGCAGCGTCATCAACTGCAGCACATCGCGTGGCAGCACCGCGGGGTTGACGTCGTCGTCTTCGTTGAGGGTGCTGGGCAGCACAAATTGTGCCTTGCCGCTGTGGGTCAGCCACTCACGCCGGGCGACCGCGATGGGGCGGTGAAAACCACCCGGTTCGGCCATGCGGTTTTCCATGTCGTGGAAGATCTGCGGGTAGATTGCGCCAATGGCGGTGCGCACCTGCGAGTAGTCTGCGCTCCAGCCTTGCCAGTCAATCTTGCTGCCGGCCGGCAAGGTCGCCAGGGCCAGGCCGGCGACGATGCTGGCCTCGGCTCGCACCTGTGGGCCGACCGGTTCCGCGCTGCCGCGCCAGCCGTGGATGCAACCGGTGCTGTCCTCGGTGGCCCAGGTCTGGGCGACGCCGTTCTGCCGGTCGATCTCGATGCGCCCCAGGCACGGCAGCAGCCATTGGTGGGCTGCAGGCAACAAGTGCGTGCGGTTGAGCTTGGTCGCGATCTGCACGTTGAGTTGCAGCGTCTGCCAGGCCGGCTCCATGCGCGAGGTGTCCGGGATCGCGCGCAGGAAGTTGCCGCCCAGCCCGATAAAACCGCGCACGCGCCCGGCGAGGATGCCTTCGCAGGCGTCAACGGTGCACAGGCCCATCTGCTCGGGCACCTTGAAGCCGAAGTGCTGTTCGATCAATTCGACCGGGACTTTCTTCGGGTCTTCGGTAATGCCGACGGTGCGTTGGCCTTGCACGTTGGAGTGGCCACGCACCGGGCAAATCCCGGCGCCCGGCTTGCCGAAGTTGCCGCGCATCAGCAACAGGTTCACCAGCATCTGCACGTTCTGCACCCCGTGGCGATGCTGGGTGAGGCCCATGCCATAGATCATCATCACCCGCTCGCTGCGCGCATACACCTGCGCGGCCGCCTCCAGGGCGCTGCGGCTCAGGCCGGACTGGCGCTCGACAGTCTGCCATTGGCAAGCCCGTACCAGCGCCGCGAAGGCCTCAAAACCCTGGGTGTGCTGGGCAATAAAGGTGTGATCGAGCACCGCCGCGCGCCCCTCGCGCTGCGCCTGGTCGTCCATCTCCAGCAGCACCTTGGCCAGGCCGAGCAGGGCGGCGCTATCGCCGCCAATCGCTACCTGGTGGTATTGCGTGCTGATCACGGTGGATTCCGGCGTGAGCATTTCTATCGGCGACTGCGGATTGACGAAGCGCTCCAGCCCGCGCTCACGCAGCGGGTTGAAGGTGATGATCGGCACGTCGCGTTTGCGCGCATCCTGCAGTTGATGAAGCATGCGTGGGGCGTTGCTGCCGACGTTCTGGCCAAAGAAAAACAGGCAGTCGGTGTGTTCGAAATCGTCCAGGGTCACGCTGCCGACCGGTATGCCGATGCTTTCCTGTAGCCCCACCGAGGTGCTCTCGTGGCACATGTTCGAACTGTCGGGCAGGTTGTTGGTGCCGTAGGCCCGGGCGAACAGTTGGTACATGAACGAGGTTTCCAGCGACGCGCGCCCGGAGGCGTAGAACACCACGCTGTCGGGTTGCATCGTCTGCAATTGCGCGCCGATCTCGCGGTATGCCTGCTCCCAGGTGGTCTCCTGGTAGCGGTCGGTGGCCGGATCGTAGCGCAGCGGGTGGGTCAGCCGCCCGTGTTGCTCCAGGTCGTAATCCGACCATTGGCGCAGTTCGCTGAGGGTGTGCTCGGCGAAGAACGCCGGCGAGGTCTTCAGCGAGGTCAACTCCCAGGCCGTGGCCTTCGCGCCGTTCTCGCAAAACTCCAGTGCGTGCGGCTTGCCCGGCTTGGCCCAGGCACAGCTGACGCAGGCAAAGCCGTCCGGCTTGTTCTGTTTCATCAGCGCCCGCGAGCCCTTGGCGAAAGCCTGCTCGCGCCACAGGATTTTCATTACCGACTGCGCCGAGCCCCAGCCGCCGCTCGCATGGGTGTAGGGGTGAAAGTGGGCTTTTGGATAGATCAGCATGGCGGCACCCGGGTGCTATCAGGAGGGATAAGGCTGTGACGAATGCGCGCTGCAAAAGGTTCGAGCTGATCTCCGGACGGTAGGTGAACACCGCTCGTCCGACGTCATGCCGATTTGTTGAACATCCATTTGATTGCCCCGGACCTATGAATCACCACGCCTGGATTTTTTCCGGCGTGCCTGACTATTAGAAAAAAGCCTGCCGTGACCCCTATGCCGAGCGGAGAGATACCTGATGAACGACCTACCTGTAGTCAATCCAGTGCGTGCGCCGTTGCCCTTTGAAGCGTCCTTCGAACAGATCCCGGATGATGAAGCGCAGACCAGCGCGGAGCTGGCCGAAGCCCTTCACGGCATTATGCAGACCACGTTTCGTGACAGTGGGCACGCCACCCGCAGTGTCCACGCCAAGGCCCACGGTTTGTTGCGCGGGCACATCACGGTGCTGGATAACCTGCCGGCCGAACTGGCCCAGGGCGCCTTCGCCAAGCCGGTGACACTGCCGGTGTTCATGCGCTTTTCGACCAACCCTGGCGACATCCTCGATGACAAGGTGTCCACCCCGCGCGGGCTGGCGGTCAAGATCGTCGGCGTCGAGGGTGCGCGCCTGCCGGGCAGCGATGGCGAGGTGACGCAGGATTTCGTCATGCAAAACGCCAAGGCCTTCACCGCCGCGACGCCGAAGGATTTCCTCAAGACCCTGAAGTTATTGGCCAAGACTACCGACAAGGCCCCCGGCATGAAGAAAGCCTTGTCGGCAGTGCTGCGCGGCGTGGAGGCGACGCTGGAGTCGCTCGGTGGTGAAAGCGGTACCCTGAAGAGCCTGGGCGGCCACCCGCAGACGCATATCCTTGGCGAGAGTTTTTCCAGCGTCGTGCCGATGCTCTACGGGCCTTACTACGCCAAGGTCGCGGTGGTGCCGGTGTCGTCTAACCTGACGGCGCTGACCGACCTGCACGTGGATTTCGGCGGTAATCCCGATGGCCTGCGTGCAGCGGTCGAGGCCTACTTTGCCCAAAGCGGCGGCAGCTGGGAGGTGCGCGTCCAGCTGGCCACCGACCTGGAAAAAATGCCCATCGAGGACGCCTCGGTGCAGTGGCCTGAAGACCTCAGCCCGTATGTGACCGTGGCGCGCATCGACCTTGCACCGCAAGCGGCCTGGAGCCCGGAAAATGTGCAGCAGATCGACGATGGCATGGCCTTCAGCCCGTGGCACGGGCTGGCGGCGCATCGGCCCTTGGGCGGGGTGATGCGGGTGCGCAAGCCTGCTTATGAGATGTCGTCCGGGTTCCGGGCCGAGCACAACGGCTGCCCGATCCATGAGCCACGGCCGTCAGCTACGCCATAACGGCCGTCGTTGATCATCCAGCGTCCAATGCGGCTGGCGGGGTGAGAGACACACGCCGCCAACCCAGCGCACGTCGCTGGCATGGTCCAGCCAATAGGCATCGCCCTTCAGTACCGCGTGGCCCAACGCGGTGAGCGCCAACGGGCGGCGAGGCCATGGCTGGTCGGTGCCGGTCTCGATCAGCAACGGCTGCTCGGCGTCGATCAACGGGCGCAGCAGTGCGTGGAACATCATGTCGCCCAGGAACGGCAGCGGCTCACGCTTGGCCATCAACTCGGCAAACACCCGGCCGAAAGGCATCGGTCCAGCCTCGGCGATGTAGCTCAGCGATAACTGTTCGGTGAGTGACAGACCGTTGTGCTGGCTGGGCAACTCCTGCAACTGACGCAGTAGCGCCGGCGCGAGAAAGGGCAGGGAAGGGTGATTGCCGTGCGCCAGTTCGGCGAGGGTGACGGGCGAGTTGTCGCAGTACGCCGACCACACCTGTCTGGCTAATTGCACCGCGTCATCGTCGATCAGCCGGCGCTGCGGCCATAGCCACGCCAGGACGTCAGGCGCCAGTTGGCCGATGCCGATGAAGCGCTCGACGCCCGGAATGCGGCCCACCTCGATCAGCTCCAGCTTGCGCGGCGCGTGTTCCAGACTTGCCAGTGTGCGGACCAGGAACAGCTGGTCATAGGCGTCCGCCTCGCACCACAGCACGCTGTGATCGGCGCCGGCCAAGGCATTCAGCTGTTGGTATTCATCGTCCACGCGGCGCGCTGTTTCGACGTGGTCCAAGGCAAAGGCCTGGCTGATGAAGGCGCTGCGCAGCGCGCGGAATGTTTCATCCGGCACATCACGCACCGGGCCCATGCATAACGGGTCGGTGAGCATCCGGAACTGCCCCTTGAACCCGGCCAGTTGCAGGCTATGGGCGATGTCATTGCCACAGCGCCAATGGGTGGTACGCGCTTCATCGCTGGCGGTGAAGTCGGGGTGCTGCGCGGCGAAGTCGATGGCATCGATATGCGCCTTGAGCCTGGGCCAACTGCTGAAGCCCAGCTGTTTGGCAATCGTCCATTGGGCCTGAGACAAAGTCGCGTTCGGGTCTTGGGTTTTCAGGCGCGGCAACAGTTCCTTGGCGCGCTTGCGCTGCTGCTCAAGGTTGAGGCGGCCATCGGTGTTGAAGTGTTGGGACATACGATCTCCTTGCACAGACCTTTTCCGCTTTAAGGCTGGGGAGTCGTAGAAAAAAAGGAGGTTGCAGTGTCTTGGGCGCAGCCCTTTCCGCGGAAGGTGGCGTAGAGAGCGCCAGGCGGGAAATATAGGCAGCATCGCCGTTCACTGCAACCCTCAAGATGTGGGCGCGGGTATGCCCGCACCCACATTCAGGCCGGTTTACTTATCCTTGCGTGCGTCCATGGTCTTTTGATGCTCGGCCAGGAACGGCTGTTCTGCCGGGTCAAAACGGTCGATGCCCGCAGTAAACCGGTGCCAGTACGGGTACAACGGCTGGCGACGGGTCACGGCCTCGATGCGCGAGGATTGCTCCTCAGTGAGCTTCAGTTCGGTTGCCGCAAGATTGTCGCGCAGGTGTTCTTCGGTACGTGCGCCGACGATCAACGAGGTGATCCCTGGGCGATCCTTGAGCCAGGCCAGGCATGTGCGGGCCACCGAGACGCCATGCTCGTCGCCGACGGCAGCAAGGGTTTCGATGATATCCAGCGCGCGCTCCTGGTCATGCACGTAGGGTTCCGGCCAGCCGCTGCCTTGGCGGGTATTGGCCGGTGGCTGGTGTCCGCGCCGGGTCGAGCCGGTCAGCAAACCTTCGCCCATCGGGCCCCACACCAGGGTGCCGATGGACTGGTCCAGCGCCAGTGGCAGCAACTCATACTCGGCCTCGCGCGATTCCGGGGTGTAGTAGATCTGCTGGGTGATGGGCTTGAGCATGCCGTGCAATTCGGCTTTGCCCAGGGTTTTCATCATTTGCCAGGCGGTGAAGTTGCTGGTGCCGAAGTAGCGGATCTTGCCCGATCCCACCAGCAGCCGCAGGGCTTCGAGGGTTTCCTCGATGGGCGTCATGCCGTCCCAGTTGTGCAGTTGGTAGAGGTCGATATGGTCGGTGCCCAGGCGCTTCAGGCTGGCTTCGCACGCGCGAATCAGGTGGTAGCGCGACGAACCGGAGTTGTTCGGGTTCTTGTCCACCGGGCTGCGGCCTTTGGTCGCCAGCAGGATGTCGTTGCGCTTGTCGCCCAACGCCTTGCCGACCACTTCTTCGGCCAGGCCGTGGGAGTAGAGGTCGGCGGTATCGACCATATTCACCCCGGCGTCGAACGCGATGTCGAACATGCGCTTGGCCTGGGGCACGTCCACCGAGCCGCATTTTTCGAACTCGGCACGACCGCCAAACGGCACGGTGCCCAGGATGATTTCGGATACCAGCAGGCCGGAATGGCCCAGTTGTCGGTACTGCATGTCGCCTCCTGTTTACGTTGCACGTGAAGGTGTGAACGACGTGGCTGGCGATAGTTTGAATTTTTTCATGAAATCTTCCTGCGTGTGCCGCACCATTGCGTCTGGCAGGATTTACGAGGAACCCCGCGTCCATGAGCGCATTGATACAAACCCGCGCCCTCACGCGCGTGGATGAACGCCGCCAGGTGGCCTTGCTGCAACCCACGGATTTCACCTTGCACGCCGGCGACCGCGTGTCGATCACCGGTTCGTCCGGCTCCGGCAAAAGTGTATTCCTGCGCGCCCTGGCGTTGCTGGATACGCCGACCTCGGGGCAGATCCTGTGGAACGGCCAGCCGATCGCCAATGCGCAGATTCCCCACTACCGCAGCCACATCAGCTACCTGTCGCAACGCCCGGCGCTGCTCGAAGGCACGGTGGAAGACAACCTGCGTTTCCCGTTCAGCCTCAAGACCCTGCGCAAGCGCCACTTTGACCGCGCGTCAGTCATCACGCTGCTGGAGCATGCGGGCAAGGCGCCGGACTTCCTGGCCAAGCACGCGCTGGACTTGTCCGGCGGTGAATCCCAGGTGGTGTCGCTGATCCGCACCCTGCAACTCGACCCCGAAGTGCTGTTGCTGGACGAACCCACCGCCGCCCTCGACCCGGCATCTTCGCGTGACGTCGAAGCGCTTATCGACGCCTGGTTCGCCGCGGACAACGCGCGCGCCTATGTCTGGGTGTCCCACGATCTCGACCAGGCCCGGCGCATGAGTGACATCCACTTGCAGATGAGCGCAGGCGTGCTGGATGGAGCGGCCCAGCCATGAATTATCAGAACCTCACGGCCCTGGACATGGGCATCGCCGCCTCGCTGATCCTGATCAATGGCGCGCTGTCAGTGCTGTTGCGCCTGGGCCTGGGCCGACAGTTGCTGTGGGCGGCGGTACGCACCGTGGTGCAACTGTTGGCGATCGGTTACCTGCTGGGATGGGTGTTCGAGTTTGCCTACTGGTACGTGGTGCTGCCGTTGATGTGCGCGATGACCTTGATTGCCGGCCTCTCGGCCGCCGGCCGTGGACGCCGCACGTATCGCGGGCAGCGCGTCGACAGCATCCTGTCGGTGTGGGGCAGTTCCTGGCTGGTGACGGCGGTGGGGCTGTTCGCGGTGATTCGCATCCATCCCTGGTACGAGCCGCAGTACGCGATTCCGATCCTGGGAATGATCCTCGGCAACACCCTGACCGGCGTGTCCCTGGGCATCGAGCGCATGACCCAGGAACTGACCTCGGGCCGCAACACCATCGAGATGAT
The DNA here is from genome assembly GCF_029959745.1 of Pseudomonas sp. PS01298. Lineage (NCBI taxonomy): Bacteria > Pseudomonadati > Pseudomonadota > Gammaproteobacteria > Pseudomonadales > Pseudomonadaceae > Pseudomonas > Pseudomonas sp. PS01298. The sequence goes on from NZ_JASCPP010000058.1 coordinate 39,517, forward strand.
CCTCGCCCTCGGCGGCTCGCGTTGGGAAGCCGCGCAGGAAGCGATCCGCCAGGCAGTGCGCGCCGGCATGATCCCGACGCTGAACCAGATGACCGTGGTCGGCATCGTCAGCCTGCCTGGCATGATGACCGGCCAGGTGCTGGCGGGGGAAAGCCCGGTGGATGCGGTGCGGTATCAGATCGTGATCATGTTCCTGATCGCCGCATCGTCGGCGCTGGGCACGGTGGGTGCTGTGCTGCTCACCTACCGACGGTTGTTCTCCACCAGCCACCGGTTTTTGCGTGATCGGTTGCAAGAGCGCTGAGTGCGGGCTGGTTGTTGTGGGCACGCTTGTTGTGGCGAGCGGGCCTGTTGTGGTGAGCGGGCTTGCCCCGCGTTGGGTGGCGAAGCCGCCCTAAAACCATCCACCGCATTGTGTCTGACGGAATGCGGCGGTCTTATTGGGACCGCTTCGCGCTCCAACGCGGGG